>CAUVMY010000019.1:0-12115 GCA_963552845.1 uncultured Bacteroidia bacterium | reverse complement strand
GTATACAGTTTCTCTAGTTTCCCATTGTCAGCCTGTAATGTTCCCACAAAGCCGCCAACATTCCCTTTTTTCGCTAGAATAGCAGTCGTGGTATTAGCAGCAGTTGCCGAAGACTGTTCGAGAATAGAGACATTGTTAAGATAACCAGCAAAGCCGCCGACACTCGACGTCCCTACTCCTGCTGAGAGGTTCTCTAGCGTTACATGACATCCCGTTATCTTTACCTCCGACATATCGGTCTGTGCCACTAGGCCTCCTACACATTTTGCAGCATCGCCAGCCGCGATCATCAGATTTTCAAGACGTATATTCTTCAAAACCGAAACACCTCCATCAACTAGACCAAAGAAACCTACATTCTCCTCATCCGCACCGATAAAGAGATTCCGAATTAGCTTATTATCGCCATCGTAAGTTCCATGAAAAGCTCGTGTGGCATCCCCAATGGGACGGAAACCCAGAGACTTTGCGCCCTTCTTGTTCCAATTCTTCGTATCAGATGCATCAATATCATTCATCTGTTTGAAATGCGCTCCTCTTGTCCAAATGCTTGGATTTTCACTGAGCCAACGCAAATTATCTAAAGTCGCTATGAGATATGGTTTTGCTTCACTCCCATCGCCTTCGGGTTGCCAAGCTACGAGTTTTTCCCACCGCAAAACAGGAGCATCAGACAAAAGCATCCAAATCTCCTTAAAATCCCAACTGTCAAAACCCGTCACATCTGACATGTTGTTGTTTGCCTTAGCAAGGAGAGCAGGCTTTGCACCAGAAGGATAACCTTCTATGGTATAGTAGCAGTTCTTTAGGAAACTACCCAAATCGCTCACATCCGTAACTGTGGATGGATAAGAAACAAAAGGACGAGTATTTGTCGAAGTAACAATAAAAGAATCGTACTTTACATAGCAATTTTCGATAGAGGTGTGCGCAGAATTAACATCCGTAAAACCGACAAAACCTGCTACATCTTTCCCCGCCTCAAGCGCAAGAATCCCTGCTGCGTAGCAGTCCGAAATTTTATAATTGTAGAGATGAGCCTCCCCCACAAAGCCACCTAGGGTATTCACCTTCATAGCTTCTACATCCACTTTTGCGTAGCATTGCGCGATATTCGTACCTCCAGCAATTGATCCTGAGAAGCCACCGAGTCGCACCACCGAACCCGCTTTCTTGGCACGAATTATTCCGCTCACACCGCACCTTGAGACATCAGCACCAGCGACCAAACCAAACAGTCCTCCTGCCTGAACCATAAATGTGCCGCTCTCCGCTTCGCAGTCAAACGTTAGCTTAATGTCGTTTGCAACAATACCAGCCACCGTTTGTCTGTCAGCTGGTACAGACGACTGTATTTTAGCAATAGCTATACCCAAAGTGCCATATATGTCTTTGCCATTAACCGTTAGTTCAGAGTTGTTAATGGTAATCCCCAAAGCTTTCCCCTTTGCAACCAAAGAAGAAGCTACTAAACCAGCTGATACCATGTTTATACCCGTATTATTGTTACAGCTTATGGTTAGCTTACAATTGTTTAGTGTACAGTTCTCTAGTTCGTCGGGCATTATAGCAAGGCAAGCAAAGTCGCCGCGAGAATCATTTCTCATAGCAAATGAGAGGTTTGCCCCTTCAAGAACGACATTACGGATCTTACCATTTTTGAACAAAGCGAATTCCTCACACTTTTCCTCCTCTGGCGCATTGTACGTAAATCCTTTAATGGTATGTCCAGCACCGTCGAATACGAAATCCATACCCGACCACTTCCCAGGATGCCTAATAACCTCGCCGTAAGTAGCAAAGTCTATATCGGCAGCTAGTTTTACAAACTGTAAATCAGCAGTGGCTTCAGTTACAATTATCCAGTCATCTACATTCTCTATTTCAAAAGGTGTTGAAGGCGTATTTTTATTCAGAAAGGGGATCAAGCGTTGATAGCGTTGCAAGGCATGACACCATCGTGGTGCAGGATATTCCCCTTTCATAAAGCGTGGCGTAATATACGTGGATGGGTAAATCGGTTTCTCATCCAGAATTATTGTTCTCGCTTTTGCAACGTCCATTTTCAACTCATCCTCTGTCATTCCTAAACAGAATTTTTGAGAAGACGCTGTAGTGCAAACCTTATTTATGTCGTTATATGCCTCTGACGAGTACAAGAGAAAGTACATGACATTGTGCACGGCAGCATCATTTACCATATTTATTGTTCCTGCACCAGTACCTGTCACATTTACAACGCGCTTACCCACCAATACAGCGCCCTCTACCATATCTACCAATGAAGCATTTAAGTTCACGCTGCCCGAAAACTCAGAGCTTTTAACTGCTGACACCGTCAAGTCTCCATTAAGTAAAAGAAACCTGATCGCATTATCAAGGAACTGTATCTGAATATCGCCCGTCGGTATTGCCCCAAGTTCGATCTCTACTGAGAGTTTACAATTATCAACTACGGCATTTGAGAGCAGTTTTGCGAACAAGAAAGAGATACCCGTTGTCCGCGTTCCGAGGTTTAGTTCTGCATTTACATTGCGAAAAGCGACATCATACCCGTTTTCGACAATGCGGAATTTTGTCAGCTGGCTAAGCTTTTTCTCTGCGGGTTGTTTTATTGTTACATTGTCGAATGTAGTAGCTGCCACTGCGCCAAAGAGCGCTAGCTCTGTTGTGGTTTCGGAGAGTTCTAACGAGAAATTGCTTATGGAGTGGTAGCCTCCAAAGTAATCACCTTTCAATGCAAAAGGAGCTAGAGTTATATTCTCTAAATCAATGTCTGCTGTTTGCAAAAAGATCTTACCAGCATACGATTCGCCCTCCTGCACTGCTTTTACGAGAGCTTCGAAATGCGCTTTTGTACTAATGAGATAGGGATCGGTTTCCGTACCCGTTCCGCCACCAAAGGTTGGGGGTTGTGCCCACGTAAAGAGCGGAAATAATAAGAGCATTGCCAAAGCAAGCAGTCCGCTCAGTGTTTGTATTTTCTTCATCATATCTAGACTTGAATTTGGAAAACGAAATATAAAGATCAACAGAAAAATACGGGTAGAGAATAATATAACGTTGCGTATTTTGGGAAGTACCTGCGCTCACAGGGCTCTCTAGTTGATGCCTCAATTTGTGTATCAATAACCAAGCTGTGCAATTGCCATTTTAGCAAAATTAGAGCAACTGTCCTTGGAGATCATAATCTAAAACGTCTGTTACACGAGCTTGTACAATATCGCCGACAGCCAGCTCCTTGCCTTGCGTACTCAAATGAAACTCACCATCTATCTCGGGCGAATCATACTGCGTCCTTCCTACGAAGCAATTGTTCTCTATTTTGGCTTCAACAAGAACGGGAAGCGTAGTTCCCACTCGCAAACGTCGTACTTCGCTTGCTATGCCCTGCTGTATGCGCATTAATTCATCGTAACGATGCTGTTTTTCCGCTTGTGGTACGCAATCTTGTAAATGTTGTGCTGCGTAAGTTCCTTCTTCTTCGGAATACGTAAATGCCCCCAGATGCTCAAAACGAGCCCACTGGACAAACTCCAGCAATTCGCTGAACTCCTTGTCTCCTTCCGTAGGATACCCCACAATTAGAGTCGAACGAAGAGCTACATCAGGAATGCGTGTACGCAAACGCTCTATAAGTTCTATCGTTTGTGCTCGATTATGGCTACGCCGCATGCTGCTCAGCACGCCATCATTGATATGTTGAATGGGGATATCGAGATAGTGACATGCCTTCTGCTCTCGAGCCATCCACTCAACCAATTCAGGCGGGAAATCGTGCGGATAAGCATAGTGTAAACGTATCCATTGGATACCATCCACTCGTGCCAATGCTTCCAAAAGGCGCACGAGTGCCCCACGCTCTGCACGATCGTGCCCATAGTAGGTTAACTCTTGCGCTACCAAGATTAGCTCCTTAACACCGCCCGCCGCCAACTCTTTAGCTTCTTGCAACAAACGTTCCTGTTTTTCAGAACGGAAATGCCCACGAATCGATGGGATGGCACAAAAAGCACAGTGCCGATCACAGCCCTCTGCAATTTTGAGATAGGCGAAATAGTTCGGTGTGGACGGGAAACGATACTTCCCAAACTGGGGGATTACACCTAATTTGTGCAAGAGTTGCTCCTCCTCCCCTACCCCATACCAACTATCCACTTGAGGAATCTCGGACGATAGCGCTTGACGGTAACGCTGTACTAGACACCCGATGACGAATAGCTGGGATAAAAAGCCGCGCTTGCGCATATCTTCCGCACGAAGGATGTAATTTACCGACTCTTCCTTCGCATCCCCGATAAAACCGCAGGTATTCAATACCAAAACCTCGCCTTTGCGTGGTTCCGTATCATAACTTACCTGCCACCCCCCGTTCCGAAACGCAGCCCCCAGATGTTCGCTATCAACTACGTTTTTAGAACATCCGAGAGTTACGATCACGACACTACGCTTCTTGCCCGACATTATGCAAAAAGCGAGGATACAAATGCTTCTTTATCAAAATCTTGTAGGTCGTCTATTCCTTCACCTACTCCGATATACCGAATGGGGACTTTCAGTTGTGCGCTAATTCCGATCGCCACACCACCGCGCGCCGTACCATCTAGTTTCGTAAGCGCCAAACCCGTAATCTCCGTTACACTCATAAATTGCTTCGCTTGTTCGTAAGCATTTTGCCCTGTAGCGGCATCTAGTACAAGTAAAATCTCTTGTGGTGCAAAAGGGTAAACTTTCTGCATTACACGCTTGATTTTGCTCAGCTCATTCATCAGGTTTACCTTGTTGTGTAGTCGCCCCGCAGTATCAATAAGAACCACATCATAATCTCCTGCTTTTGCCGACGAAACCGTATCAAAAGCTACCGATGCGGGATCTGCTCCCATTTGTTGCTTCACAATCGGACAATGAGCACGCTCCGCCCAGATCGTAAGCTGATCTACCGCTGCCGCGCGGAACGTATCGGCTGCCCCTATCAGGACTTTTTTGCCATCCTGTGTGAACTTATGAGCCAATTTCCCGATTGTTGTTGTCTTCCCTACCCCATTCACCCCTACTACTAAAATTACGAAGGGTTTCCCTACCTCCTCGGTCTCTGGTACAGGTGTTTCTGTATGAAGCAGTTCTGAAATTACCTCTCGCAAATACTGTTGCAACTCGTCAGCATTTTTGTACCGATTCTGAGCCACACGTGTCTTTAGTGTATCAATTATCTGAATCGTAGTCTCTACTCCCACATCCGACGATATCAGTATCTCCTCCAGCTCATCGAGCATATCATCATCAATACGCGAACGCGAAGTTATGAGCCGTGTAAATTTCGAGAACAGTCCCTCTTTTGTCTTCTGAAGCCCCCTATCGAGCTCTTCCTTATCCTTCTTTTTACGACTAAATATTCCGAACATGCTATAGTGGTTTATTGGATGGCAATGCAAACTGCCAACAATACTAAGATATAACGTAATAATGGATCTGGCTTCCAATCGCAGATAGCACATAGAAGTAGTTATTACCCACAAATAGGTAAAGAAAAACCGAGCATCCTAAAACGGACACTCGGCTTTCATGTAATAACTATTTTCTATTGTGCAATAGTCACAAGAAGCGTATTACTTCTTGTTGCTAAAGAAGTTCTTCACCTCAGAGTTCTCTACCATTTCTTCTTTGAAGACAAAAGCCCCTGTCTTGGCAGAGCGCTCCATCTTTATACACTTGGTCTTTGTACGACCTTCACCCTTTTGCAAGGATGCCACTGCTTTCTTTGCCATCTCTTGTTCTAACTACTTGATTTCACGATGCACTGTCACGCGCTTCAGAATCGGATTATATTTCCGACGCTCCAAACGATCTGGAGTATTCTTTCTGTTCTTGGTGGTGATGTAGCGCGACGTACCTGGCATACCAGATGCCTTGTGCTCAGTACACTCAAGAATTACCTGCACACGCGCTTCCTTAGACTTCTTTGCCATCTTATTCTCTTGCTCCCTGCGCCTACCTTAATATTTCAACAAAAAGCCTGCCTTCTTTGCCTTCAACAAGGTAGCTTGCAGACCATTCTTTTCAATTTCTCGTATTCCAGCCGCCGAGATCTTCAGACGAATCCAACGTTTTTCCTCTGCAAGATAAAACCGCTTCATGCGTAAATTCGGCTCAAATGTACGACGGGTACGACGCTTAGAATGCGATACATTATTACCTACCTGCACGCGGCGCCCCGTAATCTGACATACTTTAGACATCCTAACTTCTGCTCTTTTTTACCCAAAACACTGACAAAGGTAATGATAATTTACAAAACGCGAGAAATCACGACGAATGCCAGTATGCTTTATCATGATCTGGACTTTAGGTCACAATAGGTTCTCTGATGCACTCGCGCGCTTTTCGTACTTTTGCCAAAGATGTTGTTTGCATACGTGCATAGTTCGAGTACAGAAGGGGAAGATGGCAGCTTTGAAAGAAATTGCAATTCAGGACTTATATGCAGAACCTTATCGCCACTGCTTTGGTTGTGGTCCTGACAACGAACAGGGGTGGCACATAAAAAGTTATTGGCACGGCGCAGAAGTGCTTGCGCATTATACGCCGCGTCCCGAATATACGGGAGGCGTGCCCGAAAATCTGTACGGCGGGCTTCTAGCCGCCATTCTCGATTGCCATGGCACCGCTGCCGCTGCTGCTTTTTACCACATTGCACAGGGATTTCAATTGGGCGTAGAGCCTCTCTTGCGTTGCGTCACTGCTTCGCTTACCGTGAACTATCGTAAGCCAACCCCTATGGGGCAAGAACTTGAACTTTTTGCTCGTTGCACTGGCATAGAGGGACGCAAGGTAAGCCTCGAGCTTGGTGTTCGTATAGGCGATGTGCAGTACTGCGACGGTTCCATGCTCGCCGTGCGCGTCAAGGAGTAACAGAGTAAGAACTCACCCAACTCTTGCTGTTTTAAGCTTCATGACGCTCCGTTTATTCGCCTTGTTAGCCTTTTCCTCTTTTTCCTCACTCGTTTGGGCACAACGGGGTGGCGAATCGACCTACGCTTATTTACAATTACCCATTTCTCCGCGCATCGCAGCACTCGGGGGGAAAGTACCTGGCTACGGAGGCGAAAAAGATCTCTCTCTAAGTATAGCAAACCCTGCTTTCGCACATGTTCGTCTGCACAACACACTAGAGGTAAGTGGTAGTCTCTTTTTTGCAGACGTAAAATATAGTTACGCCTCCTATTTCTGCGCGGTAGATAGCTCTCTTACCATAGGCGCTCACCTCCGCCAGATGTGGTATGGCGATTTTGTCCGACGCGATGAACGTGGCTACGAAGACGGACGCTTTGCAGCATACGAGATGGCGCTGGGGCTTCATGCTTCCTACCTATTACCCAAAGGATGGAGTGTTGGAGCAAGTCTTGTTCCTTTGTATTCGAGTTTAGAGCGGTATTGGTCGCTCGGTTTAGCGTGCGATCTCGCTGTAGGATACTCTGACAGCGAAGGACTAGTTTCGGCAGGTCTTGTTGCACAGAATATCGGCGGAACACTAAAGACCTATTCAGGACGACACGAAGACACTCCTTTTGAACTCTTAGCAGGTGCTAAAGTACGAATGCGCTATGCGCCTTTGGTGTTCGTTTTTACACTACAGCATCTTCAGAACTGGCAACGGCGTTTTATACGAGAATCTGCCTATAATCCTGCTTTGGCAAAGGGCACAGACCCGAGCGAAAAGCCTTCTACCTGGCAAGAAGTCAGCACAGAACTACTTGCACACCCTATTGTCGGCATTGAATTCCACCCATCACGCTACTTCTTTGTACAAGCAAGCTATAACCATGGGCGGCGTATGGCAATGATTACCCCAGCACAGTATTCACTCGAAGGTTTTGCTTGGGGCTTTGGCGTGCAAGTGCGTCGCGTAGCATTGCGTTTCAGCCGTGCCGTTTACCATCTAAGCGGTGCGAGCAATCATCTCTCGGTTGCGGTCTATTTCAGTGGCGGTCGCGATGCAGCAATGCGCCCTTATACTCCGAGCTTAAGGGTGGAAGCTCCCGCTCAGGAACTTATGGAAGAGGACGAAGAAGAATAAAATTGCGATCTTTACTTCGGTGTTTGAGACATACCACAAAAGTATCTCTGGAGGATTATACCATTTTCGAGAATGAAACGCGGACTCACAATAGCCATAGATGGTCTCTCGTCTTGTGGCAAAAGCACTTTTGCTAAGGCGCTGGCACAAGAGCTAGGTTATATCTACGTAGATACGGGCGCTATGTATCGTGCCGTAACCCTCGCTTTTTTACGGGCAGGGATACAGACCCCCGAACAATTATCGGAAACCGAAATTGAGTCCTTCCTATCGAAGCATACAGTATCCTTTGTGTGTGAGGAGGGTAAAGCACCCGTAGTAACACTTGATGGCGAGCCACTTGGCGACGAAATACGTGGTAGCGCCGTTAGTTCACTAGTAAGTCCAGTAGCAGCTCTGCCTGCAGTGCGACGTGCTATGGTGGCACAGCAACGCATTTTAGGGCGCGAGGGAGGCGTCGTAATGGATGGGCGCGATATAGGGCAGACCGTCTTCCCAAACGCAGAATTGAAAATTTTTATGGTAGCAAGCGATACTGTTCGGGCACAACGTCGCTTTGATGAACTAAAAGCAAAAGGAATAGCCGCTACTTACGAAGAGGTGCTAGGCAACTTGAGGCAGCGCGACCAAATCGATCAGACTCGTGCATGCGACCCTATGCGCAAAGCTCCTGACGCCATAGAGCTGGACAACTCGGAAATGACACCCGCGCAACAAATGGAGTGGATTTTACCCATTGTACAAGAGAGGATAAGAGAGAATAGTTGAGAAATTTCATCTTAATCTGTAACGAAGTTACCGATTTGTCTCATAAATTCTTGATTATTCTCTATGATACGCGATTTTTGGGTAGAAAATTACCTGTCGATAGGAGAGCGTCAGTCTATCGATTTTCGCTCTAAAACAAAAGCCGATTATCTGACCTGCGAGGTCGCTCCAGGCGTTTTCTTGAATAAGTTGGGAATATTTTTGGGGTCACTTCAGTTCGGTCTCTCTTTTATGAAACTAGCGTGCCCCTGATAGGACACATGAGTCTGGTAGCTATACCGCCCAAGGTGTTGCCCTGAGCTAGATTGTGTTACTCTTTCAGTGCGAAAAATGACGTATCGTGAGGCTACTGCTCGATGCGAATTTATTGCGCGAAGCACGCCTTATGTTCCCCAATGTGCGATCTGGTTATCAATACTTTGCAAATTTTCGTTCCCCACTACGAATTATATACATTGCCCACGAAGCTTATGTGTCATACACGCCGATCACTTACAATTATGCTTACCTTTGCGCACCGAAATGGGGTGGTATACGAGATGGCAGAACGATTGATAGCCAAGAATCGGAAGGCAAGTTTTCAGTACGAATTTATAGACACCTACACGGCTGGCATGGTGCTCACGGGTACCGAGATTAAGTCGTTGCGGGAAGGTCACGCAAGCCTCGTAGATGCCTATTGCCTTTTTATAAATGGCGAACTGTGGGTACGCAATCTACACATCCCCGAATATCATTTCGGTACATTTTATAATCACGAAGTGCGACGCGATCGCAAACTACTACTCAACGCACGCGAACTGCTCAAACTGCAACGTGGTGTGAATGCTAAAGGGAATACGATTATTGCGGTACGTCTTTTCATCAGCAGTAGGGGGTATGCCAAGCTGGTCATTGCCTTAGCACGAGGCAAGCAGCAGCACGACAAGCGCGAAACGCTTAAAAAGCGCGATAGCGACCGCGAACTACAACGTTACCGCCGACAAAACAACTAGCCGACTATTGCGCAGAGATCAACACCTAGAGATTGGAAAATCTTGCGGGGCTGTGTGAAACAATACTGAAAGCAGACATATAGAGAAAATGCAACAAGTCGAAACGTGCGAAGAATTACGAAACCTACTAGAGGCATATCGAGTCCTGTCACGTACCATAGGTTTAGTACCTACCATGGGGGCACTACACGCAGGGCATGTATCGCTCATCAAACGGGCGCTCGAAGAGAACGATGTAGTAGTAGTGAGCGACTTTGTGAACCCCACGCAGTTTAATAACCCGAACGACTTTAGAACCTACCCGCGCGACCTCTTGAGCGATGGAAAACTGGTTGAGAGCATTGGAGCTACCATCTTCTTTGCGCCCAGCGAAAAGGAGATCTATCCGATGCCCGATACACGGCAATTTACTTTTGGCAACCTAGACAAGGTGCTCGAAGGAGCACACCGCCCTGGGCACTTCAATGGGGTAGGTCAAATTGTAAGTAAACTCTTTGAGCTAGTGCAACCCACACGCGCCTATTTTGGCGAGAAGGATTACCAACAAATGCTCATCATTCGAGACCTCGTGCGTCAGCTGAACATGCAGATCGAGATTGTGCCTTGTCCTATCGTCCGCGAGGCGGATGGCTTGGCGATGAGTTCTCGCAACCAGTTGCTAGACTCCGAGTGTCGTCGCGAAGCTCCTGCCATTTACGCTACACTGAGCCAACTGGGCGAACCTTTGAAGACGCAACCACTTTCCGAGGTTCGTAACTGGGCAATACAACAGATAGAGGCGCACACACCGCTTCACGTAGAGTATTTGGAATTTGCAGATGCCAATACGCTAGAGCCGCTCTCCGAATTCCGCCCCAACCAAACACGATGCCTCACCGCCGTACAGGCAGGCGCTGTGCGCTTGATAGACAATATAGGCTACTAGCTTACCATCCTTTACCATTTTTCGTTGGCACTAAGCACAACGCACTTCTTGAACCAGCAAGCATTGGAGAGAATATGCAAGTACAAATGCTTAAATCAAAGATTCACCGTGTACACGTTACCGAGGCGAATCTTGACTACATCGGGAGTATTACCATAGACGAAGCACTCATGGAGGCGGCAAACCTTCTAGAGGGCGAGCGGGTATCTATTGTCAATGTAAACAATGGCGAACGTTTCGATACGTACACGATACGCGGTGCACGCAATTCGGGCGTAATCTGCCTGAACGGACCAGCGGCACGCAAATGTGCCGTAAACGACATTGTAATTATCATAGCATACGGTATCATGGAACTCGAGGAAGCAAAGACATTTCAACCCTCCATCATATTCCCAGATACGGCAACCAATAGGCTCAACGTTTAGTACAGCCACTTATGGCAAAGCTCGGGGCATATCTCAAGCATCCTGTTGTTAAGGTATTGCTGGTACTCCCCTTCTCTGTATTATTGCTCTATTTGGCATTTCGAGAGGTAGAACTAGACAGCTTTCTTGCCTCATTTCGAGGTGCTAACGTGGGCTGGATAACCATAGCGGTGCTCATTAGTACCGCTTCTTTTTTTGTTCGCGCCGTACGCTGGCAACAGCTTATGAACGTAGAACGCCGCACGGTTCCATTCTTTGACGCGCTTTACGGTCTCCTCTTTGGCTATTTTGTAAACCTTCTCGTTCCGCGCGCAGGCGAAGTAGGACGCTGCACGTTGGTCGCCAAGCGTACACAATTGCCATTGGCAACCACTCTCGGAACTGTCGTAACCGAACGTCTAATAGATCTTATATCCACGCTTATAGTAACCCTATTGGCGGTTATTGTCAGTTTCGATCGCTTTGGTTCTTTTCTATGGAAGACTGTTCTTGCGCCCTTTTTCGCCTCATTTTCGTCTACTAAGGTATTTGTATTGCTAACGCTCTTTGTGGGCGTTTTTCTCGTATCCCTGTTGCTTTTCTATCTGCTTCGTTCTGGTCGTTTCGGCAATCGCATCCGAAGTTGGTGGAATGATAAAAAAGCGGCTCTATGGGCAGGTATGCAAAGCATCGTGAAGCTCAAGTCAAAGTGGCTTTTTGTAGTTTATACACTCTTGTTATGGGGTTGCTACTGGCTCATGGCTTATACCATTTAGTTAGCGCTTCCAGCCACAGCGCAATTGGGAGGAGCAGCGAGTTTGGCAATCCTTGTTGTAGGCACGTTTGGTATGATTATACCAGCACAAGGCGGCATCGGTTCGTTTCATCTAGCCGTTGTGTTATGGCTCGCAGTAGAGGGTGTGGCACGTCCCGATGCATTGGCATA
>CAUVMY010000018.1:0-12382 GCA_963552845.1 uncultured Bacteroidia bacterium | reverse complement strand
GCAAACAAGAAGGTGCTTGTAGCCTACTTCTCGACCACGGGTACTACTGCAGAGGTTGCAAAGCTCGTTGCTGAAGTTACCAATGGTGTACTATTTCAGATTGAGCCAGAAAGGGCCTACACGAGCGCCGATCTGGACTGGAGGAATAAGCAAAGTCGGTCTTCCGTAGAGATGAGTGATAAGAGCAGTCGCCCTGCCCTAAAAACGAAAGTAGAGAACTTAGGGGAGTACGATATTATTTATCTGGGTTTCCCTATTTGGTGGGATACAACACCTACCCTGATTAACACCTTTATCGAGGCACACGATTTTGGAGATAAATTGGTCGTACCGTTTGCAACCTCTGGCAGCAGCAGTATCAAGAATGCTTGTGCTAATTTGAGAGCTACCTACCCAAAAATCAAGTGGAGCGAAGGAAGGTTGCTTAACAGCGCTAAGAAGCGCGACATTCAGAAATGGACATCCGCGAATAAGTAGTCCTTGGAGCGCTGTGACGAAGTAGATTCGAGTTTCATAGTCCCATCGCACAAAAACGTGTTGATGGGATTTTTTTGTATACAAGGATGCCTGTCTGAAAAACTGCAACTACCTTTGTAGCCTAATGGCTTTGATAAACGTCCTCGAAAGAGGATTGCGAGAAACGAGTAAAGATATGGATAAACAACAGCGTGTATTTACATTTGGCGGAGCGAAGACGCAGGGCAATGGCTCTATGCGTAATGAGCTAGGCGGAAAAGGCGCGAACTTGGCGGAAATGAGTCTACTTGGAATGCCAGTGCCTCCTGGTTTCACAATTACTACGGCAACCTGCAACGATTACTACAAGTTGGGGAAAGAGCAGATTGTAAAACTGCTAGAAGCTGATGTACAAAGTGCAATCGAAGGGCTAGAAGCTGCTATGGGGGCTAAGTTTGGCGACAAAGAAAACCCGTTGTTGGTCTCCGTACGTTCGGGCGCTCGTGCGTCGATGCCAGGTATGATGGATACAATTCTCAACCTCGGGCTTAATGACCAAGCAGTTGAAGGCTTAGCAAAACGTACCTCCAATTTGCGTTTTGCTTGGGATAGCTACCGACGCTTTATCCAGATGTATGGCGATGTGGTACTAGGTCTAAAACCTGAATCGAAAGAGGCGGAAGATCCATTCGAGGTTATTATTGATGCTCAAAAGGCGAAACGGGGTATTAAGTCAGATACAGAGTTTACCGTTGAGGACTTACAGGAGCTTGTTAAAGAGTTTAAGGCAGCTGTGCTTAAGTTTACGGGGAAAACTTTCCCAACGGAAGCAAAGGAACAGCTTTGGGGTGCCATCTTTGCCGTCTTTGAAAGCTGGATGAACGATCGAGCAAAGCTTTATCGTCGCTTAAATAAAATTCCAGAAGAGTGGGGGACTGCCGTAAATGTGCAGTGCATGGTATTCGGCAATATGGGCGAAACTTCGGCTACGGGTGTAGCTTTTACGCGCGATGCGGCTACTGGTGAACGTATTTTCAACGGTGAGTTCTTAGTAAATGCACAGGGCGAAGACGTGGTAGCTGGTGTACGTACGCCACAACCCATTACGATTGAAGGCTCTCGTCGTTGGGCAAAATTGAAAGATGTAAGCGAAGAAGAACGGAAACGCATTGCTCCGTCCCTCGAAGAGGTAATGCCTGCGGCTTTTGCAGAACTCGATGCGATACAGCATAAACTCGAAGCGCATTACCACGATATGCAAGATATTGAGTTTACCATTCAGGACGGTAAACTCTGGATGTTGCAGACGCGTTCGGGAAAACGTACGGGAATGGCTATGGTGAAAATGGCAATGGACATGCTCGATGAAGGGATGATAGATGAGAAAACTGCAGTATGTCGTGTCGAACCTGAAAAGCTGGATGAACTGTTGCATCCCATTTTTGACAAGCGAGCTTTGTCCAAAGCGACCGTTGTGGCATCTGGATTGCCTGCTTCTCCTGGAGCCGCTACTGGACGAATTGTCTTCTTTGCAGATGTTGCAGAAGAGTGGGCGGCTCGTGGCGAGCAGGTTATATTGGTACGTCAAGAAACGTCGCCTGAAGACCTACGTGGCATGCATGCGGCAAACGGTATTCTCACAGCGCGTGGTGGTATGACTTCTCATGCGGCGGTTGTAGCGCGCGGAATGGGGAAATGCTGTGTTTCGGGTGTTGCTACACTAGATATTGATTACTCAAAGCGCGAAATGAAGACATCTAATGGTGTTTTCAAAGAAGGTGATTGGATCTCATTGGATGGAAGCACGGGTCGTGTCTATGCTGGAGAAATAGACACACGCGATGCTGATATGAGTGGCGATTTTGCGCGTTTGATGTCTTTAGCAGACAAATATGCAAAACTGAAGGTACGTACTAATGCTGATACGCCGCACGATAGTACTGTTGCTCGTAATTTTGGCGCACAGGGTATTGGTCTATGCCGTACTGAGCATATGTTCTTCGAGGGGGATCGTATTACGGCAATGCGTGAAATGATTCTTGCGGAAAACGAAGAAGGACGTCGTAAAGCATTGGCAAAGTTACTACCTATGCAGCGCGAAGATTTCATTGGAATTTTCGAGGCAATGCACGATTTACATGTTACGGTTCGTCTCTTGGATCCGCCGTTGCACGAATTTTTGCCGAAATCGAGGACGCAGCAAGAAACTGTGGCAAAGCAGTTGGGGCTCTCAGTTGAGGATTTGAAGAATACCGTGGAACAGTTGCAGGAAGTAAACCCCATGTTGGGTTTCCGTGGTTGTCGTCTAGGGGTGCTTTACCCAGAGATCACACAGATGCAAACGCATGCAATTATTGAAGCTGCACTTATTTTGAAAAAGAGAGGTATTAAAGTACATCCTGAAATCATGGTACCTCTCATTGGTCATGTCAATGAGTTTAAGAACCAGAAAGCTGTAATTTTGGCTAAGGCGGAAGAAATCTTTAAGGAATACAATGATCGTATAGAGTTCAAAATTGGTACGATGATTGAAATTCCGCGTGCTGCGCTTACGGCTGATGAAATTGCTGCTGAGGCCGATTTCTTTAGTTTTGGTACAAATGACCTCACACAGATGGTATTCGGCTACAGTCGGGACGATATTGGTCGTTTTTTGCCTTATTACCTAAAGCAGGGCATCTTAAAGTTCGACCCATTTAAGACTCTCGATCGTAAAGGGGTTGTTTCTCTAATTGCTCGTGCTGCTGAATTAGGACGTGCTGCTAAGCCAGAAATATCGTTGGGTATTTGTGGGGAGCATGGCGGAGACCCGACTTCTATTGAATATTGTTGTAATTTGGGTCTGAACTATGTAAGCTGTTCACCTTTCCGTGTGCCGATTGCGCGTCTTACTGTAGCACGTGCAGCACTTACTTCGGAAAAGTAGTCTGACATCTTTTTGTGACATAAAAGGGAGGTAATACAATGCCTCCTTTTTTTGTACAAAATTCCGCTTATCGTCGCTTAGATTTTAGACTGTATCGTAGAGGTGTAATAAGTCTTTTGTGCCTTTTGTCGAAAATCCACCTACATAATTCTTACGAATTGTATTGTATTTCATGAGTTTGTCACCAAATAGACGATTTACACCCCCTAGGGTTAACAAACTTCGCTTATAACTCGTTAAATTTGATGCGAGGATTATCGTCTTTGGAGACACGGTGACATCATGAAAAACATATCTAAATATTTTCGGCAGAGCTTAGGGCGTTTCCTACTCCTTGTTCTTTTGTTTTGTTCCTCTGCTACGGCTTGGGCGCAAGGCTGGTACGAGTATTGGTTTGATCTGCCTGAAGTAAGCCGCTATCATGCCCCTACTGGAGCGCAAATTAATGTTTATCTCCATTTAATAGCCACGGGAGGTCCCACATCGGTGGCACTCACTCTGCCAGCTCAGACGGGCTTCACGCCTACTGTGTTTGATATCCCTTCTAATGGAAAAATCCGAGTGAATTTGGCATCACATGGTACTACAGGTCCATTGCAGAAGGATTGGATGTTCCAGCCCTTCAAAGATGGGAATTTACGTGTCGCTACGTCAGCCGATCGTGCGCGTTGCATAGAAAATGTTTTGGATTGGAGCGAAAGCGATATGTCGCATCCTACGCGCCCTTACCTGAATCGCACCAAAAAGGGAATTCACCTGTTTGCTACTGGAACGCCTCATTCTGGCAACTTGAAACGAAGATTCAATGTCTACATTGAGATAGACTGTCCGTTTAACAGAGAGCTAATGGTGTTAAAAGGAGATCCTGCAGTAGCTGGATATTTTAGTATACCAGGACAAACGGATCTTTCGCTTTCCGATTCGCGATACAATAAAAGGGAGTTACCCCCCTATCGTTCCATCAATATTACTGCAGTCATGAACGATACGAAGGTACGCGTGAGAGTAAAAAATCCTATTTGGATGAATACAAATGCCATCGGTTCCAATGGGAAGTGGGGAGAGAGGTTACCTGCAGGAACGCATGTTTTTTGGCTTGATTCGGGCGAATCTACTATCCTTACTCCATACGCAGAGCATTTTAATAATTTATCCCCTAGTGACCCTCATTCTGGTCTAAATAATGCCTACCAAACAGGGCGAGAGCCCAGTGAGAATTTGGCGGGAACCGTAATCCAGAGTATGAAAGAAGCGGGAGCATCGGGAGGTCGTCTGGTGGTTACCTATCAAGAGGGGCTCACGATTGGTCCTAATCCTGATATAATTATGGATCAGATGGTGGGGGATCATTACCTCTCTCAGAATTATGGAATTGTGAGAGGGGTACACGAACCAAATGTTAATAAAGAATATTTTTATGTGCTTGCAAGCGATACAAATGGTACGATAATAAAGGTTTCCGATTACGGTACATTCTCTTTAGCTCCCCGTCAGCAAATGTCCTTCCATATGAAAGGTTCTCGGAAAGCCTATACAGTGGAGTCCAATAAAACTGTAGTGGTCTTTCATATGTCGGGAACGGATAAGTATGGTCAGGGGCAGCGTGGTGGTGCTCTAATTCCTCCTCTCTCAAGTGATAAGCACTGTGTTGGTTCTAAAATTGTGGATTTTAGCCGTTCCAAGTCACATGCTGAGGGGTATTCCTATTATCTTAATTTGCTCGCTTTTGTTGATCCCGCTGAGCCCGATATTACTTCCATCGGTAATTTTAGGTTGCAAAAAACGGTCTGGTCTTCCGCGACACCCCCCTCGGCTATGCTTTTAGATGTTTCTCCCTCTTCCGATGAAAAAGCCTTGGAAAACTATCTGAACGACATCAATAACTGGCACACCTTTGATGGGCTTGCTCCTTCCTCGCCTCTTAATAAGTGGCGCTGGATTCAGGTGAATACTGATGCTTTGCCTGGGAAATCTCCAGACATTATGAAAGTGAGGGATGGTAGCGGCAATTTTATCTCTTATCGTTTAATCTGTGAGAACAATGTCTTCCATTTGGGTGTCCTAAATGGAGATGGAACTTTAGATGCCCTTTATGGATATTTCTCTGAGTTCAGACAGATTGAACCAGGTATTAAGGTTACTAACAATAAGGGAATTGTAGATGCTGGAGGTCACATCCCAATTTGTCGCGGCGAGAGTATTGAATTGGATGCCAATATGTGGCTTTATGGGGCTCGCTACGAGTGGTCGCCTGCGAAGTATCTAGATGCCACGAATAAACCCAAAGTAAAGGTGATCAATCCGAAGCAAACGACAGCGTATACGGTTACGGTTTCCCGTTATTGCGATTTCCATCCAAAATCTACTATCACCGTCGAAGTTCACCCAGACATGGCTCCCAACATATCTGGTCCCTCGGTGCTCTGTGGTACTGGCGAAGTTCCTATAGATTTCACTGAACTGGGGGGCGCTAAGAAGCTGAATATGGTGTTAGAAGAGGAGGTCTTGCCACCAACAGTGCCACCAACCTATACGTCTACCGTTTTAGGAAATGAGAATCTTACGAGTGAGACGTATCAAAAAGTCCTCAATATTACAACACCAGTAAACCCTGGAGATGAGAAGCATTATAAACTCAAGGCTGTAGTAGCTAATGATGGTTGTACACGGGAGATGGAGCACGAGCTCATTCAATTCCCCCGTCTCAAGAAGCCCGTTTTAGGCTTTTTAGGCGACCCTTATCCCATTCCTGTTCCCCCTCCCGCGCCACATTTACCCCAGTGCGCCCCGCTCACCACCCAGCTTTATTTGTTGAATAACTCCGTTCCCGCCGATCAATACCCCGCAGGTACTAAATACCGTTGGCGCTTCTTTGATGGGACGGAAGAGATCCCCACGTTATCCCCCCAATATCCCTTTGCCCCTCACACTTTTGAGAACAATACCTCCACAGTCACCACTTTGGTACAACGCCTGTATGTAAGCGATGCCGACGGCAACTGCAAAGACAGTGCCGACTTTCCGATCGAAGTTGCCCCCCGTCTGAGTGTCAATATAGACCTAAACCCCGCCGAATTCTGCGAGCATACTCTAATAAGTATGAGTGCTTCCACGCAAGGAGACACAGAGCGAACTTGGACACTCTACAATACCACCGCACCGCTTGTTCCCCTCCCCTACAGCTCAAACAACGCACGTTTTATCCTGCCTAACGGTCTTCCCGCCGGCACTTACAAGGTGAAACTGGTAGCCAAGAACGCCTTTTGTTCGAAAGCAGCCGAGGCACTCTTTGTCGTCCATCCGCAGCCCACCATAGCAACGCTAGATGCCACCCCCAGTACTGCGCCCAACTGTTACCCCTACAAAGTACAGCTCTCTAGTAGCATCACGAACGCCGTTCAGTACGAGTGGCAGCTCCTTTCCACCCCAGGTCAATTGATTCCCCGCATTCTTGAAACAGGCACCCTCACACCTCCTGGCACAACGACTTTAACCCCCACCTTCCCCGTGGAGAATGACGCAGTTTACGAGGACTATCGTTATATCCGTCTTCGCCTCACCACCGACCATGGCTGTACCGCGCAACGCGACGTTCGTCTTTCCGTTCCACCGAATCTAGAAGTGAGCTTCTTCGGAGGCGACTATTCTGGTTGCCCGAATGGGGACGGTAAGTTTATCCCTAACATAGTCGCGAACGTTTTCGGAGCAACTATTCCCGACGAACGCAAACGCTGGTATGTAGATGGCAATGAAGTTGTTTCAGGTTCAAACCCCGATATTTTTGACCACGAACTTGTAAATCTGAGCCTTACTACCGCGAAGGAGTATCTCGTAAAGTATACCGTGACCACCGCCAGTGGCTGCGAGAAGTCCGTAGAACAAAAGGTGACGGTTTATCCCCGTCTTGCCACACAGTGGGATCTCACTTACACAGGTCCCGACGGTCTTCCCCATGCACTAGGCGAGAACGCCAAACTTTGTACCCCCGTTCAAGCACAGTTCAACGCCTCTGGTCCTCCGACCCTCATTTGGGAATTTACCGACGGTTCTCAATTAGAAGGGTCAAGTATTACGAAGAGCTTGGATAATAAGACGGATGCCCCCTTGGCTTACACCGTAAAGCTTCACGCCCGCAACGCCTACTGTGTCGAACAAGTCCCCTACGTTCGTCATTTTGAACTTCTTCCCGAGATCCGCGCTTCTTTCCTCGCCGAGGTTCTAGACAAATGTAACCCCGTGAAGGTCAAGGTAACCAACACCAGCGCACCCAGTTCAGGTTTAACAGCCGACTGGAATGTTCAAGGCGGTGTAGCCGACCCCATGCTTCCAGACACGTACATTTTCACAGATGCAGGCACGCGGAGCATAGGTCTCCGTATGACTAATAACGAGGGTTGTTACGCCGATGCTAAACCCTTTGTTCTGGAAGTCCCGCCTCTGCTACGCGCAGTAATTAAGGATTTAAGCGCCGACGAACAGAGCTTCTGTGCCCCTGGAACAGTCACTTTTACGAGTCGCTCTACAGGTGCTCGTACTTATGCTTGGGACTTTGGCGACGGAACCGCGCTGCCCGCAGGCACGGATGTAAGCGTCTCGCATGAGTTCCACAATGTTACGAACGCGCCCGTCGAATATACCGTAAAACTTCACGTCACAGGCGACGTTCCCGGTTGCGATAATGCCCCCGCCGCCACGACCGAAGTCAAGGTCAAAGTTTATCCCCAAGTATTGCCCATCTCGAATGTCACTGCAGTCATCCAGCCCCCTTGCCAAACCGCCCACATCACGATTACGAATGCTTCCGAAAACGCCAATACCTACTCTTGGACGTTCACGCCCGACGATACGCAGAACGGTCAGCCTCTGAATCTAACGAGCACAACGACCGCCACGCTACAGAACGACCTTGTAAATAACTCTACGAATTCACTCATTACGTATAGCATAGATTTCCGAGCATCCCGTCAGTGGCTCGGCGGTCCTCGTTGCGAAGCGCGCAAGACATTGAACCCCATCGTTGTTCCCCCGCAGATACGTTCTAATATATTGGTCACAAACGGCGATAAGGTTTGTAGCGACGAAATCCCCCGCTCCTTCCAGAACAACACTACAGGAGGCGCCCCCGACCTGATCCACGAATGGCACTTTGGCGACGGAACCGACGTTCTCACTACGCGCAACAATGCGCTGGTTGAACACGTCTTTGTCAACCCAACGCAACAAGACGTAACCTACAATGTCTATGTGGTAAGCCATCAACCGAATGTATCCGACGGAGGCTGTCGCGTCACCTCCAACCTCATTCCCATCGTGGTTCATCCTCGCGTAGTCCCGAAAATCGGCTTGCTTGCTCAAGATGCCTGCGTAAGCCCTATGCTTGTTGATGTAACGAACGAGACCGTCGGTAGTACCGCTCCCACAGGTGTAGATACGAAGTATGAGTGGGATTTTGGAAACGGTCAACGCGCCGAATATGCCGTGAAGAGTCCCTTTGTACAAGCTTTTGAGAATACGCATCCCAGCGAAGTGGCTAAGTATACCGTAAAGATGAAAGCCAGTCAGACGCATGCTAGCTCAGGCAAGGTATGTAGCGCTACCACAACCGCCGAGATCGAAGTTCTTCCGAAACTCAATGCCCAAATCACCGTAACCCCCAAGGAGCTCTGCTCGGCAAGCGATCCCGTCAACTTCACGGCTACCGTCGTCGGCGGCAATAGTTTCACAGCACGTTGGGACTATGGCGACAATACGAGTGCCGTCGCTCCCATAGGAAGTACCCTCACACACGTTTACACGAATTCAGACCCGACTGCGAAAGTCTTTACAGCTACCTATAGCGTAGAGAACGAACATGGTTGTGTGCTCACGAAGACCGAGACCATTAAGGTTTACCCTCGCCCCAAAGCCAGCTTTACTCTAAGCTGGGCAAATCAGTGCACCCCTTACGTAATAAACGTTACGAACAACTCCTCCGTAGGCGCACATTATGAATGGGTACTAGACGGCGATGCACAGACCTTTGGCGATCAATACAACCTCGCTCCCATAACGGTAGATAACCAGACGGACGAAGTTCGCAATCTTACCCTTCGTCTTAGAGTTCGTTCGGGCAGCTGCGTGGACGAGACCAGCCACCCCATCACAGTTCCTCCCCGCTTAGTTCCCGAGTTCCAACTCTCCCGCACCGAAGGTTGTAACCCTGTCAGTGTAAGCTTTGCGAACCAGAGCCGCGGCGGTACAGGTCTTCGCTATACTTGGGATCTTGCGGACTTTGGTACGACCGATGAGGCGACACCTTCCGATCGCACCTACCAGAACAGCGATAAAGAAAACAATCGCGACATCCCGATTCGTCTCACCGTTCACAACCTCTACGGTTGTAGTGCTACTGTAGAACACACTCTCACCGTATGGCCTAAACTAGATGCTAGCTTCAGTGCCTCCCCGCTTGAAGGCTGTTCTCCGCTTACCGTGAACTATGCACTTCTAGGGCTCTCCACCTCGAGTGCCTACGACTATACTTGGCACATAGGCACAGACTATAACGGACCTCATCCCCCCAGTCAGACTTACGACAACCCCAGTCCCGATGCTACGAGTATCAAGACCCTTGAGGTCTCTCTAGAGGTCAAGTTGAGCGCTCACCCCGAATGTAGTGTTCATTCCTCGCAGACGGTAAAAGTCTTCCCTCGTGTTTTCCCAGAGTTCGACTTTACCGAGACAGGTTGTCACCCGCTCACAGTAGACCTGCGCAGTATATCCAAGGTGTACGGAAGCGCACGTTATGAGTGGCTGATTGACGGTCAGTCCGTTGGCAACACCGCCGAACTTCACCCCGTTCTTGAGAACCCCTCGCACACTGCTGATAAGGAGTTCTCAGTAATCCTACGAGCAATTTCCGAACAGGGCTGTACAGGCGAAAAAGAACACAAAGTGGTCGTATGGCCTAAACCGTTGGCTAACTTTAGCTTTGTAGGAGCCGCGCTGCATTGCCCACCGTATGACACCCATTTGGATGTTTCACGCTCCGAGGGAGTTAATCTGACGTATAGCTATGAGCTCGGCGATGGCAAACAGGTAGAGAACCAAGAGACGACGGGCATCGACCATACTTACCAGAATACGCAGAATAGCGAAATAAGCTACCAAGCTACCCTTAAGGTCACCACCGCTCACGGTTGCGTAGATCAGACCACGCAGCCCATTGCCATCTATCCCGAGGTACGAGCAGGCTTCCAGTTTAATCCCGACGGCTCAGGTTGTAGCCCCTTCGCCGTGCAAATGCAGAACAAGTCCGCCAACGCCGATTACTATAGTTGGGACTTTGGCGATACTTCTGGCGACACGAAAGAGAATCCCACGCATACGTTTGTGAACTCGAGCGACGTGGATCGTACCTTTACCGTGAAACTCGTTGCACGCGCGCAGAGTGGCTGCTCTGGCGAGGAGACGCACCCCGTAACGGTGCATGCCACCCCTCATGCCGCATTCTCCGTCTCCCCCGTCACCTCTACGTTCCAAGACCCCGATGTGGCAGTGACACTTGTAAACCAGACGATGCCCGCTTCAGGTACTTGGAATTACCGCTGGTCTTTTGGCGACGGTGGCGTATCGCAAGATCAGAACCCCGCTCCGCACCTCTACAAGACGTGGGGTGATCGCGCCCAAGGCTTCCAAATCCCGATAGTGCTGACCATAGACAACGGTCCTTGCCGCGACGAAGTCACGAACTATATCACGATCCGCGCTCCCCAGTCTATTGCTAACTTCACGACCGATGTTGCCGCAGGTTGTCCTCCGTTGAAGGTTCTCTTTGACGACCGCGAATCTAAATATGCCAACAACTTTGAGTGGGACTTCGGCGACGGAACGACCTCCACCTCTCGTCGCCCCGAGCACATTTTTGCCGACCCAGGCAAGTATAATGTGGTTCTCACCACGAAAGGCGACGGCGGCGAACATACTATTCACAAATTGATAGAGGTGTATCGTCGTCCCGATGTAGACTTTAAGTATGCGCCCGAAAAGCTCCAACTTCCCAATGCGACCGCACAGTTCCTCAACCTAACACGTTTAGGTTCCACGTACGAGTGGAGTTTTGGCGACGGTTCTACCTCGAGTGAAGAGAATCCCTCTCATGCTTACGGCGACCCAGGTTACTATGACGTAACGCTTTATGCACGTAGTGAGCATGGATGTGAAGGTACGAAGGTTAAGAAAGAGTATGTTTACGTATCGGGAGCAGGCAACTTAGAGTTCCCGAATGCGTTCTCCCCGTTAACCTCAGGTTCAACAGGAGGTTACTATCTAAATGAGGGCGAGCGTAACCAGATCTTCCACCCCTACAATGCACAGGGCGTTAAGGAATACCGTCTCATGGTGTTCAACCGTTCTGGCGAACAGATTTTCGAGACCACCGACTTAATGCAGGGTTGGGACGGTTATTACGGCTCAATGCTTTGTCCCGATGGCGTTTATACTTGGCGTGCGGTAGGCTCTTACTACGATGGCAGCTTGTTCGATATGAAGGGTAACGTTACACTTCTGACGGGGAAATAACCCCCTAAACGATAACTAAAAGGGGCAGAGCTTAGGGTTCTGCCCTTTTTTTGCCCGCAAACTATACTTCCTTCAGCGTTTAAAATGGAACATTGTTGATTATTTTTCAATATTGTCAGCGAAGAGGGAATGAAAAAAATATTAAGACAAAAACCGCCTAGCGCGGGGTTTATACTTGCAAACTTCGCATTAGTCAAACTGTGGAACCTACGGAGAGTAAAAACTTTTTCCCTTTTGTCTATTCTTCGTTATTTTGTATACGGTTATGTACACAGAGCTCCATGGAACAATTGGACGTTGTGTACGTAAACCCAAAAAGTAGAGCTTCATTTATCGACGTGAAATAAATACGGAAAGGCAATGTTACGAAGGTTTAATTTGAAATGGTGCTTATTCCTTTTGATCGCTACATTGGCTATGGGCGTATCCATGGCACAGAAT
>CAUVMY010000017.1:0-13232 GCA_963552845.1 uncultured Bacteroidia bacterium | reverse complement strand
CATTGAGCGCGACGAAGACGAGATTATTGTTCGTACCGCTCTAGAGGATTTTGGTACAATGCAAAAACGTCTTGAGGGTTTAGGGCTCACACCAAAGAATGCGGAATTACAACGCATTCCAAACGATTATAAAGCACTCCCTGTTGAGGAAGCGTTAAAAGTATTCCGTCTGGTTCGCGAATTTGAGGATAACGACGACGTGCAGAGCGTTTATCATAACCTCGAGATGACTGACGAGCTGGCGGCAGCGTTAGAGAACGAAGATTAGGCGTTCTAAAGCTACAGCTTCCTGTAGCTTTAGAGCGAACCTGTTCCCTATTTTGTTTCTCACGGTTTATCACTAAAGATGCGTCTCTACGCAATTTTATGGATCGCATTTTCTGCTCTGGTGTTTTGGGGCTGTTCTAGTCCCGAAGCACCGAGCATTATTGGAGTTTCCGATATCCAGCTGAACAACTTCTCTGATATTGGTTTCACATTAACGCTTCAGAATCCGAACCCAAAAAAGCTTACCATCAAGAAAGTGAAAGCCGAATTATGGCTTGATGGTTCGCCTATAGCACAGATCAAGTTGCGCGATCCGCTTATTCTTCCGAAACAATCGGAAACAAAAATTTCCAATTCTCTTGCCCTCACGTTTCGTTCGGAGGGGGATGAGTTACGGTTCATGTTTGCAGTCGCAACCTCGCGCAATGGACACAAATGGGAGGTCTCAATTTCCGCAAGAGGGTGCTACGGTCTCGTGCCGTTTCGCAAAACCGTGTCTCGCACGTCGTACAAACAGCTTCAACGCGAATTCTACCTTCCGTCTTTCCCTTAGCGAAAAGACGGGTAGGAAAAAGATAGAAACAGAGTATAGACACAGGAAAAATTCCTTCTAATTCTCTATCCCTACTTCAGATTGTCCTTCAAGAGGCTCAATCAAAACGAAGCCGAAATTAAGAAGTTCGCCGCTCCCCTCAACGGAATTTAATTTTCCATTCTTCTCTACACGACATGCTTTCGCTTATGGCTTGCACAAAGAGTTTCTTGCACACTTTTATGGACATTACCACCTCCAGATCCTTCGCAAAACAAAATTAACGCACCTCACGTATAAAACCTGCTTTACGTGGTGCTGCTTGGCGCGGTTCTCCTGCAAGATACCCGAGTGCTAAAAAGCCAATGCCCTCGTAGAAGTCTTCAATGCCGTTGTCTTGCATGAACATCTTTCCTTCTTCACTAGAAAAAATTTCGCGTGCGCGATGCACCCAACACGACCCTAAACCGAGAGCGTGCGCTGCAATCATCATATTTCCCATTATCAGAGCTCCATCATAAACATAGGTTGCTTGATGCCTATCTGCAAATACAATAAGTAGTAGTGGCGCTGCGTAAAAGGGATCGTCTTTGCTTCCCATTATTTGAGCGTTAAGAGCAGCAAAACGGTCGCGATATTCGCGATTGTATAGTTTTACTATCAGCCCAGCCTGACGCCCCATCCCCGAGGGTGCAAATGTTCCAGCTTCTGCTATTTTTTCAACAAGATCTTCTGACGGAATTCGCGTCGGATCAAAACTCCGTACACAACGTCGTGTTAGTATTGCTTCTAATGCTTCCATGACCATATCTTTTGTAATTATCTAATTACGTTGAAGTTCTAAACTTCTATATTCCAGCTAAAGGTTTGGTTCATCCTCAAGTAGCAGCTCTGACGATTAGTGCACACTAGGTCTTCCCGCATTCCTTTCTTCAAAAAGTTCAGGCGCCATCTCGTTCAGTGTTCGGAGACTTTCTTCTAACCTTTTACGGTAAACCTCTAGTCGCTCTACGAGTGTCTGTACTGTTTCTAAGCCTCTATTGTGGAGATCAAGACTCATAAATTCTTGCAAATGCGAGAGGTTCGCCTCAGCTTGCTCTACTTGAACCGCTAGGTAGGCATTTGCTTTACTCATCGTGTCTGATGCATCAAGGACACCGTAGTTCTCTCGCACTCTTTGCAAAGTTGTTACTTGCGAAAAGACCCACGGCGAATAACTATTTACCAGACTATCGCGACGCAGAAGTACACGTTTCAGATCCAGCAGCTCCATTTTTGCATTAAACTTATCAACTGCTTTGTAAGCACTATCCCGGCAAGGCATGCAGCTCGTGGCACGCGTAAGTCACAATAGATTGTGTGGCGCATTTCGTGTTTCATTTGTTGCAGGCACACGAGCCAACGAATCAATCTGAGGTACAAACAGTACTCTATACAAATTTTCCTCAAGACGTGCCAATTGTCCGCGGATGAGCATACCTTCGGGCTGGGCATTCATCATATCTTGCTGAAAGTGGTCGCTAAAGCGCAGGCATTTTATGGTACTCTCAAGCGCTAAAGCATCGGCAGGTTGTTGTCCCTGTTCGATGGCATCTAACGTTTTCACAAGTTCTTGTACCGAGCGCAGGTTGTAGTCATCTGCAAGGTACTGATCTGCAAAGCCTATAATGCGCTGGTATTCGGGTGCAAAGAGCGACGCAAAAGCCCGATTCCCTTCGTATTTGTACTGCATTTCGGCATAACTCTTTACCAGCCCACGGTAATGTTGCATGAGAGTGAAAAGACTGCCTGCAATGGCATCCGTATTCCCCGAACGATAGTTTAGTTTGTAAACCTCAAGGTGATTTTTGAAAGTCGCAAAGACGGTGAGAAAGGCAGCAAAATCACGTTCCTGCCGATATGTCTCAGGTGTTATAACGCCTTGACGGAAATCATTCTCCACCTTAAGTTTTCGTTTCTCTATATTAGCAAAAGTTACCTCATCGCCTGTTAGAGGCTGTACTCTATACTGCGACTTGTAATTGATTACAACCACTAGTGGGTAATCGCGTGCGGGCAGAATCCGCCGCAACGAGGCTCGTGTCTGCATGCCAAGTCCTACTGTATCTAGGAATTGGCGCAAAGGCGTGATTGCCATTTCGTGATGCTGACTACTGGCAGTCTTCAACTCATAGATTTTGATAGAGTGAATGCGCCTATCAAAATTTCGTTGCTCAAAAAGACGTATCGTAGAACTAAAGCGGTATTCTCGTTTCTTTGTATTGGCATCTAGCAGGTTGCCAAATTCACCAACAAGCGACATTACTGCTCCGATGGGCGTAGTGATTTTGGCAATATTCTTAAGTTGTGCGGCAACCATTTGCAGTATCATATCGCCGTTATTGCCAGTAATGGCGTGCACGCGTATTTCAGCATCTATATTGTCTGCGGCAGAAGCTAACGGCAGGTTGTCGAGCACACGCACATGGTCTATATTGTCAGAAGCGAGGCTCTGATAGCCCATTTTGGGGTCGCTCGAGACTTGGAAATGATACAGGGGGTATGTTACCTCGGCATCGCCGAAAAAACGTACGTTACGCAGACTCGCCGTGATAAAAAGGTATTTGATCCACTCCTGCGGACTTTTCTTCTTCTTTCTTCGTTTCTTTCCCGCCGCATATTCGTAAAAGTCTAGTTCGTTAATCACATCGCCAAACTTATCGGGATTGAATAGGAAGATATCCGTTGACAGATATTGCCACTCACTGGTAAATGGAAAGGTTACCGTATCAGAGTAGAGGAGGTAGGGTTCTATATTGGTTTGTGCTGCACTGTATATATGAAGCGACAAGAATAAAGAAAGAAGAATAAGGCGAAAAAAATGTTTCAACTTCATTTTTTTATTTCATCTAGCGTAGTGAGTACAGCGTCCCACGAGACGAGGGGGGTGGTACGTATCGCAGTATCGTTTACAAATAAATAGCCTATCTCGCGCTTCGCATTAGGATAAAGAGTTTGCCCTCGAAAGAGTTTATAAGCAAGCGTATCTTTCTCGCCACGAAGTAAAAGACGAAGCGAGAGCATAGGCACTAGATTGTGTAAAAGGTTTTGTGTTGTAGGGCGAATCGTATCAGCATTACCGTCTAGTTCCAAAGTTGTTAACGCATACAGAAAGGCACTCATCCGAACCGTATCATATACGAATTCGTGCTGTTGCTTCAGATCAAAAAGGGTAACGTGGAGCGAGTCGTGCACCTGAACACAAAAAGAATTTCGTGCATCATTTGGCCATGTTAGCCAGATGGTCTGCAAATCGCTAGGACGATGTATGGTAAGCGATCTCTCAGTCCACGCATCTACCGAAAGTGCAAGATCATATATCGTAGAACGTGCAAAACCCGCGGTGCGTGCCAAGTAGTAGCTCTTGTTATAAGCGAGTATCAATTCCCCTGCCGTATTACACCCTAGAACGAAGTTTTGTGTCGTCTCAGGTGTACACAATGTTACTTGCAACCCAGAGTCCTGCAAATTCCGCACCATGTCCGTCACATCACCACTTATCGGAAAACGCACCTCGATGCGCTGGAAATAGTCTAGCAGGGTTTGTATACTATTTTCCGTAGCTAATCGCTGGGTTCGCTTTTCGTACCACCGCGTATGCTCACGAACAAGATTTAAGGTATCCTGACCACGTACAAGCTTTAGTTCAAATAATTGGTCGCGCGGAGGCAAGAAATTCACGTTCTGTGCTGCATCACCCCAGCTTCGGCTATTGTAAAACCAAAGCCCCACAGCTACCAGAAAGAGTAAAAATAGTGCGAGGTAGAGATAAATACGTCGACGCATTGTATTACAGAATAGACGGTAAATGTACGACTAAAAGCAAACAAGAACGCCACACTGCTTTGCCAAGAATAAAAAGGGAAAAGGACGAATATCACACAATCCCGCAATAGTTCGTTAGGCTTTAAGGGGAGTGTATTACACCTACCAGTGCTAATCGTAGAAGATTCTGTACTGATAACTCATCGCAGAAGCGATGAGCAGAAAACAAAAAACCTCCGAGAGTACCCGACTCCCAGAGGTTAAACCTAACAAAAACAACTAACCAGAAATAACTAGCGATACAAAGGTAGAACAATCTTTGAGAATAACAAAATTCCCACTCAGTAATTTTACCTACTTCTTCCGCTAATTAGCATTTTTTGCCTTTTAAGGAAAGATTATCGTACACCAAAGCCAAGATTCCTGTTGTAAAGCTTCTCTCTATTTGGGAGCCATCCGATAGAGTACAACGGCAACTATGGCAAAAAGCATGTTCGGAAGCCAAACCGCAAGGAGAGGCGACAGCGTGCTTCCTATGGCAAACATCGTACTGAAACGCATAAAGAGTATGTAGGAAAAACTCAGTCCCAATCCGAAACCCAGATGTTTTCCCATACCTCCGCGCACTTTTCGTGCTGATACCGATACGCCTATCAAGGTAAGGATGAATGCAGCAAAAGGTTGTGCCACACGGTTGTATTTTTCAACATAAGCCGCACTAACATAGCTCGAACCTTGCAACTCCTGATCGGCAATGTACTGATTAAGCTGTCGGTAGTTCATGGATTCTATGTCCATGTCGGTATGTGCCAAATCGCTCGGCTGGAGATAGAACATGGTATCTAAACCTACTCCATGTTCAATTCTTTCTCCCGAATCTGTATAGTGTCGGATGTAATAGCTACCTAACTGCCATTTCTGCGATACTGTATCCCACTCTACATAGTTTGCACGTAGCTTTGATACCAGTTTCCCGTCCTCGAAGCTTTCTAATGCCAACCGATAGCCGATACGACTATTGGGACTATACGACTCCATGTAGACAAAAAAACCAGGGCGTACCTGCTTGTGCATGTCATATTGGTCGTTGTATTTAGGGCGCGAAACATATTTGTGAATAAAGTCTATGCGAGTGCGATTGGCAGGAGGTATGACTATGTTGGATAGGAAGATTGAAAGTAAGAAGAGAAAGAAAGCGGAGAGGAAGTAGGGATAAAGTAATCGTCGGAAACTGATACCACTGCTTAGAATGGCAATGATCTCGCATCGAGCGGCCATTTTAGAGGTAAAGAAAATAACCGTAATGAAGATAAATAGCGAGCTAAAAAGATTGGCGAAATAGGGGATAAAGTTGAGGTAATAGCTGAAAACAATCTCATGCAACGGTGCTTCTTTTGACATAAAGTCGTCAATTTTTTCTGCAATATCAAATACGATACTGATAGAAAGTATCAGAGCGATGGCAAAAAAGTAAGTTCCGAGGAACTTGCGAATGATGTACCAATCTAACGTGGTAACACGAAGCGTTGAGAGTTTCATAGCCGTTGTGCGAGTTTGGAAACCATCTTCTTCCGCCATTGAGCGAAAGAGCCTGCATCAATTTGTTTGCGCATCTCTTGCATGAGAGATAGATAAAATCCGATGTTGTGTAGGGAGGCAATTTGAGCTCCCAAGATCTCTCCTGAGATGAAAAGATGACGTAAATAGGCGCGTGTATAACTACGGTCGCATTCTAAGGAGCTTTGTGCATCAAGAGGAGTGAAATCGTTGCGCCATTTCCAGTTTCGGATGTTTATTATCCCCTCCCATGTAAAGAGCATCCCATTGCGCGCATTGCGCGTAGGCATTACACAATCGAACATATCAATACCGCGTGCCACAGCCTCTATTAAATTTACGGGAGTACCTACTCCCATCAAATAGCGAGGGCGGTCTGCTGGTAAAATAGGGTGCAAATGCTCGAGCACTTTATACATTACCTCAGTGGGTTCGCCAACAGCCAAACCTCCGATTGCATAGCCCGCCGCATCGCATTGCATAGATGCCTCGGCGCTTTGGGTACGGAGATCCAAATAAGATGCACCTTGCACAATAGGGAAAAGAGCTTGGTCGTAACCGTAAAGTCCCACAGTGCGGCGATACTGCGAAAAGCAACGCTGCAGCCATTGCAGCGTCAACTCTAACGACTGCGCAGCGTACCGATAGGTTGCATCGCCTGGGGGACATTCGTCAAGCACCATCATGATGTCTGCCCCGATGATACGCTGAATATCTATAACACGTTCGGGGGTGAAAATATGCGACGCACCATCTATATGCGAACGAAAACGTGCTCCGAACGCCGATAGCTTTCGTTGCTTAGAAAGGGAGAAGACTTGAAAACCTCCCGAATCTGTAAGGAGTGGTCCTTGCCACGACGAGAAACCATGCAATCCGCCTGCGGCGCGAAGCGTAGAAAGACCAGGACGCAAATACAAATGATAGGTATTGCCTAACAAGAACTGTGCATCTGTTTGTGTGCGCAACGACTCGTGAAGAATTGCTTTTACGCCGCCCAAAGTGCCTACAGGCATAAAACGTGGCGTAGACACATCTCCATGCGCCGTTTGCAGCAAACCGAGCCGAGCCGAGGTTTCGGCATCTTTTTTTAGAACACTAAAGCGCAACAAAGCCTACCTTTTCTTAAGGGCAATGCTACTCTACATCCACTACCCTACTGAGAGCAAAGGTAGAGTGTTTCAACGACGTACAATTTCTTCAATTTCGTTGTCTATGGGGAGCATGCCCGTAAAATCGTGCAAAGTAAGAGCCCGTATGCGATAGAAATAGTCCCAGAATTGCCACAACTGCCTGATGCGCTGAATTCGAGCATTATCTTTAGACTGTTGCGCGTCATTGAGTTCGAGAACACCAATTTTCCCTAGTAAAAAGACTTCAATTGAGGTCTGATAACGAAGCTGCGCAATGGAGTCAGACTTTTCTGCCACGCGCAACTGAAATTGTTGATTGTTGTAACGCTCTACAAGGATATAGATATCCTGCTGAAAGGTTTGCGCTTCGTGCTGTAACTGTGTTTCTACAACCTCTTTATTCCACTCAGCAGTCTTAACTTGGCCCTTACGTTTTCCCCAATCTAAAATCGGGACACTTACCCCTATGCGCACCTCTTGGTTATCTATCAACTGCCCGTAGCTTGTGCGCAGGTTCTCCTCCTGTCCTGTATATCCCACGCTCGCAAAGAGGTTAATTCCGTACCGTTTCCCTTTTGCCTTGGCAACTGCATAGTCAGCTTCTAGACGTTCGCGTGCGGCATACCGCTGAAAAGGATTGTTGGTATTGGCGTATTGATACACCTCCTCAAAGTGAAGCTGCGTATTTGCCATCATCTCGGGTAGCTGTGCAACCAGCGTGTCACAACTCGGCAATCCTAAATAACTCTGTAGCCGAAAAAGCTGAGCGCGCCAGTTCGTCTCCTCGGCAGTGCGTGCAGATACAGCATTGAGTACATTGAGTTGTAGGCGTCGTTCGTCGTTCTGCGAAATCTCTCCATTCTGCCTCCTTACTTGTGCTATATCGTACAATTTCCGTGCATTGACTTCATTTTGTTGCGCAGAGAGGAGAGTCTCCTGTGCAATGAGGAGATCGAAATAGCGCTTAATGACCTCCCGTGTTGTCTGTTCTACCTCGTTCAAATAGACTTGCTGCGCCTCTTTATATCGGATAGGTTCTATCTTGTTTTCCCACCGAAACGTGTTAACGCCAAATATAGGTTGTGTAAGTGTTAGTCGGATTGGCACACTCAAGAAGCGTTGCGAAGAGTTTGCGCCATACGTCTCTACGCGCTCAAGCGAGGAAGCGAGCCCGAGCGTTCCTCCAGTCCAAGGAATATTTTGCACCACCGAAAGTTCTCCACTGAGCTTCATAACATTAGTACGCACAAACTGATACCCGCCTTGTGCATTTTGGTAGAGATTGTATCCTCTCTTAAAATCAGGAAGTGTCCCAGTGAATGCGAGTTCTGGCAAAAGCGTTGCGCGATTAGCTACATAGCGCCAATATGCAGCACGAAGACGGTTGCGCGAAGTAGCGGAGGCGACTGACTGAGTACGAGCCAGCAAGATTGCCTCTTTCATACTAAAATCGCGCACCACAGCTAGAGAACTCAGCGCAAGAAGAACGCCTAAAACAACGAGGTATATTTTTCTAAACATTTTCTCCAACAGTTGCTACACGCAAATACAACGAATAAAATGCCAAAGGAAAAAAGAGGAGAATAACAGAGACAATACACTATATATCTGTATTTTGCGGAAAATACAGAATATACTGCAGCTCAAAAAAAACGGACAAGTGTCCGAAAATGGACACGAAAGGAACTCGTAACCTATACGCTGAGATTTACCACCTCAGAAGGCATACTTCGCTCACTCTTACGGAATACGTAAATAATTCCATATTGCGAAGCTTTGGCACGCGCTTCCTCGGGAGTAAGTCCCTTAAAATGTTCCTCCACCTCATCCCAAATAGAGAGAATGATCTGGTCAGCCGTTTCACGGAGTGCATCCAGTTCGGAGCGCGTACGAACAGTATTCTGTTGTAGTACACGGTGACGTGTATAAAGATCCACGAACTTCTCGTAATGCACTTTTACCAGCGCAATTGTTGGATTCATAATAGGCGGACGCCCCTCGCTTGTACGCTGAAACTCGCCCTGAATAATTTTTTGTCCCCAATCAATTACTTCCTGATCTGATGCTAGGGGCGGCAACTTCCCCTCGTCAACTGGGAGTTGGTAGTAGGTACGAACATTCGGCTTCAATTCGCCGCGCAGCACGGCCATATTCACGACTTGGATAAAATGCGACACATACAAGCGCGCTTTTTGTGCGGTAGGAATATATATGGCGCTACTTTCTGCCTGACGGTTATAGGCTTCTCGGTACTGTTGTACAGCAGTCTCAAACGAATTGATAAAGAGTTCGAGCTTCGTATAAGTGCTCTGCGTAAAGGCTAATGCTGTGGGGTGAATTTCGCGCCCCATTTGGTAGGCCGTTTTCATGGCGCGCAAGCGCGCTAAGTCAGTATTCGGAAGTCTACGATAAGGCATAAAACAATTATTGAAAAGGTCGGATGTTTATAAAAAGTTCAGAGGTGTAGAAAATTCGTCACAACTATGTCTGCAAGAAAACGGCAATGCGACCAATGGCACTTCGATAGGAAAAGTCCATGCTCCCGAGCTGTAGCGAAAATTGGCTGGGCACCTCTCATGCGTTCTACCACTTTGCTCTTTACAACTCCTAGCAATGATGTTCTTACAGACATTCTGCACACTCGTACTTCTTACTTGCGAATATAGGCATTTCTATTTATATACCCTTTTTCGCACTTGATGACTCTACAACTCTTTTGGGTTTCATTTCAGCCAATCTCATAGAAAATTGATACTTTTGAGAAACGTAAGAAGTGTACGGTTCGTTTTAAGTGATGAGGGAGAATAAAAGAAGGCAGCACTTGCGCAGGTTTACTAGCCTATGCGCGCTTGTTTTTCTTTTCTGTCTGCTTCTTTCGAATTCACCCATTTGTAACGCCCGCGAGCGTTCTAATCTTCGTGCTATCCGTCGTGGTGAAAGCACTACGACCATGCGCGACCTACGTATTGGCGCAATGCTCGGGGGACAAGTCTCTTTTTTGCGCATAGGTTCTAACGCCGAGATCAGTACCCCGTATGTAGGTTACCACTATGGTTTTGACATGCTCGTTCCTATTAATGACGAATTTGAGTTCCAGATCTCAGCCCTAGGGAGCTGGAAGGGCGGAACGACAAAGACGCAGTTTGGGGCATTTGGTGGGACTGGGATACCTGTAACAGCTAAAATCCGCCTCATGTCAATCAATCTCTCTCTTTATGCCAACTATGTAAAGCGCGTAGGATTTGATTGGGACTTTTATGGAGGCATCGGTATGATTCCGCAAATAGAAGCAACAGGACGTATGGAACTCGATCTTGAAGGGGGCTCGCAATCACACGACCTTAAGGTAGGGTTTGATGCTAAAGATCACATTTTCCCGTTAAATTTTGGACTCGGAGTTCATATCGGGGCTCGCTACAATTCTCAATTTGCGCTTACCCTTTGGTATGAGCACGATTTTCTCAATTTATTACCAAAACAAAAACGTTTTTACGGCGCAGTATCGTCTGACTTTCTTTTGCGTCATGATTTCTCGCGTCCATTTATCCAAAGCCTCGAGCGTCTTGCAACGCAAGCAGGCGGAATCTCGTTCGTCTATTACATAAAACTCTAATGCGATAGTTCGAGAAAAAGAGAGTTACGGATCATGGACAATGCATTAGAATTTTTGCAAACTATCAATACTTCACCAATGCCACCACTGATGGATGAGGAGGTTTTGTTTGATTTTCGTTGTCGCCGTCTACTAGAAGATGATCGTTTGCGTCTCGCAGACGATGTCGTTAATGAAGCTACGCGACGAGGAGCTACGGGGCGCTTTCGACGCGATATCTTACGGCTCTGCGAGGAACCGCTACTTAACGTACAACGCTATCAAAATGTACGTATTGAAATGCGCGACCTCAAGATCCATTTTCGCGCCAGCTTTATCAATGGCAATCAGTACTACGTAACTATGAGCAACTATGTTTACCCCGAAGATGCGGAGGTCTTAGCAAGTTACTTAAAGGTGATCTGCGAGTATGATGGCGAGACTGCTCGCGCTAAAATTCGCGATGTGCTACCTAAAGCAGAAATACAAACCGCACAAGGCTCGGGCATCGGGCTTATGCTACTACGCCAGATGTGTACATCGTTTGAGTACTCGCTTGAACCCGAGGGCGATTTTTTTAATTATACCTTGCGCATCTCTCTAATACCCAAGACGAATACAAAAGTGAAATAGGAGAATTCTACTATGGATACATTGCATATCAGTGCTACCAAATATACACCCGAGATAGACTTTAATCCGCAGACACGCCACCTACAAATCTTAGGCGACTCGCGTCCCGAAGACACTGTAGGCTTCTACCAAAAGGTATTGCTGTGGATAGACAATTTTTTGCTCTCTGTAAAACAGAATGCGCCAAGCGAGGAAGTACTAATTACTTTCCGCCTCAATTACTTTAACTCGATTTCGGCAAAATACCTTTTGGCGATTATCAATAAATGCAAGCCCTTGCATACCGAAGGAGGGCATCTTAAGATAGAATGGCTTTACCAAACGGACGACGAGGAAGCAAAACAATGGGGCGAGGATCTGCAAGCTATTACACAGCTTCCCTTTGATATTCGTCCCGTAGGCGAAGAGCTCTAACACGCTGGTTCAACGCAAGGGAAGTAGCATATCCTCGGCAGCCATCACGCGACGATTAGAAAATATTACTACCTTTGCACCGTACTTGATGTGTGTAGATTGACCTATGGTGTAATGGTAGCACATTAGATTTTGGTTCTAACAGTCTAGGTTCGAGTCCTGGTAGGTCAACAAAACATAAGCCCTTCGCCCTATAATGCGGAGGGCTTTTTTTTGTAACTAATAACAGGTTAAACGGTAAGACGATGAGAAGAATTTACACACTGTTTTTACTCTTGGGGCTCGTTATATTCCCATCGATTCAGCTCTCCGCACAGGAAGAAGCAAGCGAACTTCCAAAGGCAGAGAGAACAAGTTTACTCACGGTAGACTTCTCTGCAAAAATCAAATCGCGCCATGTATGGTATGGTTGGCTATCGTGCAACTCTTGGAATGTTCAACCCAATCTTACCGTATCCGCTTACGGCGCTTTCTTTAATGCATGGGCGTATACAGCACTTGATCATACATTAAGCTCCGAGATAGACCTCACATTAGGTTATACACTGGGTCCTGTATCACTTATGTATATTGACATGTTCTATCCAACCGAGAACAAAAAAGACGCTCTTCCGCACACGGCGGGCACCAGCGGCTATATGCGTTTTTTTCGCTACAATAAGGAAGACGACGGAGCTATCCACCAACAAATGGCACTTTTGCAGTTTGCAGGTGTACGCCAATTCCCTATAGAATGTACCGTTGGAGTTTTCACTTACGGCGATCCTCTCTACCGCACCGAACAAGACCCTATTACGGGTAAGGAGGTTGCTGTCAGAGATAAATATGAGGCATTTTCCACGATCGTCAATTTTGGTTATTCACATTCCTTAAAGTCTGGTCAAAAGCTCACCTACGAACTCGGTTTTACACCATTCAAGGGGAGTGGATTTTTTGCGGACGGTCCTAACGTAGTGAATGTAAAACTAGGGGTAACACAACCCATACGCGTCACCGAGAAATTTTCCCTCCGTCTGGACGGAGAACTTATTCTTAACCCTTACCGCGAAAATCTCTATTTTGTAGTAGCGCTAGGGTTCTAGTGCCGCCCAATCTGTTTGAAGCGTAAAAAGGGGGCTATATGGCGATATAGCCCCTTTCTTTTGGTCTGTTTCTGCCACAGGCTCTGTAATACGCAAAAAAAATCCTTGCCTAATACGCTGCAGTACTACGATGGCGTTACCAACACCTAAACCAAGCAGATAATTTATCTGTTTCTCTGGTCACCCCTCTGTTTGTTATTATGAGGCTATTTGTGCCG
>CAUVMY010000016.1:0-13421 GCA_963552845.1 uncultured Bacteroidia bacterium | reverse complement strand
AATCCGTAAAGTGTGATGCCGAAAAGTCCGAAAATAGAAAAGTTGGTAACGACGGCTAGAGCAAAAGAGTTGATCCCTAAAAGTTCGCTACCAAATATGCGCGTGATGTAGGGGGTAACAACGAGTGCTACCAGAATGTTAGAGAGTTGCATTGCCCCCAAGTAGAGGGCATTCTTGAGTACCCGCATTCTTTACTCATTGCGGGAAGCGAGCGTATCGACACAGGGGAGGGGCTCAAAGAGAGTGGAGAGCGGTAGATCTTTTTTCACCTCATGTGCCACGAAGCATTCCATGACGGCATAGTAGGCTCGCCCGAAGCGTGACAAGGAGTCGTACCAACGACGGCGCGTGTCAGTATCCTGAATCGTACTATTCGCAGTTCTGAAGCCTTGGTCGGATTGTAGTGTAAGAGAGATAGCACCTTCGGGGGCGAGAAGTAATTTGCGGTCGTATAGAGCCACTTGGGGCAGAGTTTGTTTTGCTGCAAAAAGATTGCGTCCTGTACGAAGATACTTAGCCCCCGAAAGGGCTAGATGAAACAGAGTAGGGAATATGTCGTTGTGCGAAGCATATTGATTGAGATCAATAGAGTCTTGTTCGCGCATCTTTTTGGGTAGAAAGAAGACAATGGGTACTCCGTAGAGGGTGAGGGGATCGTCGCAATTCTTCATATTTTGCTTGAGGGTATGATCTCCCGTAAAAACGACAATGGTATTCTCGGCAAGTGAGGAATTGTATACTTCTTTGAGAAATTTGCCTAGGTGGTCTGTCTGGTAACGAAAAGCGGCAAAACTCTTCCGTGCGACTTCTTCAGGCATATCTACTTTCTGCCATACGGAATCGGGTACACGCATAGTGGTCAACCATTCGTTTTGTGGTGTGTCGTAGGGTGAGTGGTGCGAAATACTCATTCCGTAAACCAGCTGTGGAGTCTGGGCAGTGAGAAGTATTTGTAGAATGCGTTCAAAAAGTGCTTCGTCGTGAATTCCCCATGTACCTTGAGGAACTCTACTTACTTTTTCTTGCAGATCAACGTCTCCCTCCACACGATCAAAACCCTGTTCCTTGAGAAAGTTATTCATGTTTCTCCAACCGAGACGTTGCCCAGAAACATAAGAGGTGGTGTAGCCTTGTTTTTGAAAAACTTTTGCAGCGGAATAGGAGAGAGGAGTTCGGTAATGAATAGATTGCCCAACAGGACCTTGTACTATCCCGAAGAGTAGCGCCTCTAGGCTGGCGAGAGTTCCGCTACCGCCACTCAAGGTATTTTTAAACCAATAGCCATTGGGAAGTTCCTCTTTCAGCGCTCCTAAAAGATCAAACATTCCGTGATCAAAGCCCATGTAGTATGTGGGCATACTCTCCATTTGTAGTACTACTACGTGGGGCGGGGTTCTTTTCAAGGAATCGTTGCAGGCGGTACTATCTATGAGTGCAGTATATAGCATTGGGGAAGTTAGCGAAGATCCTATATATGCCTCTAATACCTCTTGTTCGCTACTAAATCCCCATTGCTTTAGAATTTGTTGCGTGTTGAGCTCCAGTCTATTTTCTTGGGCGTGCGCCACAACCTCGTAGAGGGCAAAGGGGGGATTGTTGGCTAACTGATTTATGAAGGGATTGGTAGAAATATTGAGATGCATGGCACGAAGTGGAAGTGTAGAAAATGTTCCACGTGCCATAACAAAGCTACAAGCGAGAAGTAGGACAAGGATACAAAAGCGCTTGATGAAGTATGAGGGATATTTGGCACGATTGGGGCAATGTACCAAGAAGTACATAAAGAAGACAGCCAGCAGTGTGAAAAGAAGAGTTACGAGAAAAAAGCGAATGACAGGGAAATCGTTCCATATAGAATGGAGAACTGCGCTGGTATCATCTTCTATCAAGCCCCAAGCAGTGGCATCAAAGTGGGTATGAAAAAAAGAGAAGTAGAAGAAGTCCACCACACAGACTACAAAGAGGGATACGAGGATAAGTGTAGCGAGCACTACCCACAGAAGACGGATAAAACGGGGTGCAAAACGTTTTTCGGTGAAAGTATAGACAAGAGGAAAAAGAAGAAGCGGAAAAAGTAAGGTTGCCATGACTTTGGCATCGAACCGTGCACCCATGGCAAAAGCACGTAACAAATCGGGGAGAAAGGATGTATGACGCACGTTTTCTCCGTATGCCCACAGTACACTCAGACGCGAGAGAAGAAGCATTAGCATGCCTGTAACAAAAAGTAGGAGTGTTGCACGCACGAAAAGCGTGGCGGCATGGCTATACTTTTCACTCTTCCATCGCCGAATCTCGCGTTTCTTTTTCCTTTTCATATTTTTTATTCCCCGTAGAAGTGTCCTTACAAAGGTAAGAGAATTAGAAGTTAAGAGTGAAAAATTACGAGTGAAGAGTGGCGGAAAGCGAATATGTGAAATGCATGTTGAATATTGGCAAGCATTACGGATAACGCACCTGCATCGATACGATTAACAAAATGCGCTAGGAGAGAAGTTAAGAGTAAAAGTTGCGCAAAGCGCCTACGAAATGATAAAAATGCGCACTACGCTGCTCGCGCGGACGACAGTTTGCGGGGCAAAGCGATAATAATATGATCAAAGAAATGCACTCGATACGCTTTGAGGCAGGGTGTAAGAAGTTTACCCAATAAACATCTGTTTGCAATTCCTACCTTTGTAAGCGTACAAAAAGCAACGAAGGAAGTATGCGTATAGAAGAGTGTGTACAATACGTTCTGCTGAAGGAACAGTATGTAAGTCTACCCACGATTGGTAGTTTCGTACGCGAAACAATTCCCTCGTATATTGATGGGCAGCACCAGATACACCCTCCGCAACACATTGTGTCTTTCAATGAGGAAAGAACCTTTGACGATGGCGCGCTGCTAAAGTATCTGATGCATCATAGTACGCTAGATGAAGAAGCAGTACAGCGCATCCTCAATAAGTGGATTCGTATTTTACAACAGAACATTGATAGGGGAGCTCCGATTTACTTTCAAGGCATCGGGATACTGAAAAAAGATGGTACTCGCTTTTTGCTTTGTGCGGACACTTCGCAGCTCAACCTAACGGTGACTGGATTGAATGCGTTAGTACTTCCTAAGGCAAAGGGGATAGGAAAAAGAAGAAGGCAACGAACGAATGTGGGAGTCGTTGCGGCAATAAGTATCTCTATTGTAGTGGTGGGGCTGTTGCTTACCTATTGGTTGGTATCGCCTAAGGGAGAGCCCCAAAAAAAACTCCCTCCTCCGACTGCGGAAAACAATAAGATGGATACGCTTCGTAGCGATTCTACTATTCAATCTCTCACTATACCAGACACGACGATACTTAATAAGGAGACGCAGCAGATTTTGGATAGCACACACCGGCAAGTAAATGCATTGCGTGTGGAAACTCCGCGCCCTGCCAAAGAAAAAGCCGTCTACTATATCGTAGCGGGCAGTTTTTCGAGTAGAGAGAATGCGGATAAGCTGAAAAGTGAATTGGTACAGAAGGGGTATCGCGCGGAGGTGCGGAAAATTACTTTGATGTATCGGGTAACGCTTGGAAAATTCTACGACAGGAAAACGGGGATCAAAGAAATGAACAAGCGCCGTAGCGAACTTAGTAACGACTCATATTGGCTAATAGAAACCGTAGAGAAAGAATAATAAGGGGAGGTACTGTCAGTAAATGTTCATAAGCGGATAACTAATGTGTTGAAAACACAACAATGCAATTAACAGAATGTTTCAACTAACTAATTATAAACAATACCGAATTTGGGAATAGGTGTTTTATTTACAAATTCTCAACAATACGCCTCTCTTCTAACTGTATTTGATATATAAACACTTACTATAAGTTTAGAATGTTAAGAATTCAGATAAACAAATAGTTAGTAACAAAGTAGAACACGTATCTGAAAAGTCATAATTTACCTTACGATACACCAATTTAGTTATGAACAATTCTGACAAACTAACTTCCCGCTTCTTCTTTTCTTTTTAAAGAAAAAGGGGTAATAAGGAAGGGGAGTATAAAAATAGAGACGATGACAGAAGACAGGAATATGCTAGAAGGCGGCGAAGAGCTTGATACTTCAATCCGTCCATTAAGTTTTTCAGATTTCACGGGACAAGACAAAGTTTTAGAAAACTTGAGCATTTTTGTTGCAGCGGCAAAGCTACGTGGCGAAGCTTTAGATCATGTACTTTTTCACGGTCCCCCTGGTTTAGGAAAAACCACCTTAGCTCACATTCTAGCTCACGAGTTAGGAGTTCCTCTTCGTATAACAAGTGGCCCTGTGATCGATCGTCCCGGTGATCTAGCTGGGATTCTAACTAGCCTTGAGCCTGGTACTGTACTCTTTATAGATGAAATCCACCGTTTATCTCCGCTTGTAGAAGAATACCTATACTCGGCTATGGAAGATTTTACGATAGATATACTAATAGAAAAGGGACCAGCTGCGCGAAGCGTTCAGTTACAACTTAATCCTTTTACACTGGTTGGAGCCACAACTCGCGTGGGATTACTTACTAAACCTTTGAAAGCGCGTTTTGGAATCTCTTGCCTATTAGAGTACTATACCAATCATACCATAGAAGCAATAATACAACGAGCAGCTAAAATATTACAGATTCCTATCCATTACGAGGCTGCAGCCGAAATTGCTTCACGCAGTAGAGGAACACCTCGCATAGCGAATGCACTTTTGCGAAGAGTAAGAGATTTTGCACAAATTAAAGGGAACGGTGAAATTGATCTTTCAATCGCTAAATTTGCACTAGATGCACTTAATATAGATAGTCGGGGACTAGATTTAATGGATCGGCGTATACTTGCTACCATCATTACAAAATTTGCTGGAGGCCCCGTTGGGCTATCTACTTTAGCGACTGCAGTTGGAGAAGATCCAGGAGCAATCGAAGAAGTGTATGAACCTTTCCTAATAATGCAAGGATTATTAGCTCGAACACCAAGAGGGCGTGTAGTCTCTGATGAGGCTTACCATCATCTTGAATTAAAATTGGGAGGTAATAGTAACTCGCTTTTTTAGATTAAAGCTTTATTGGGACTCACAAGAAAAATCCACGAAATATATACCCCGAATTAGAAAGGAATTTTTCCTATTAAAAAGCCAATCTTAGGTTTATTCTTCAAACTATTACATATTAAGTTTCATTGCCACGTAATTCTCTTTAGGCGTATAATAGATTATTTCGAGAAATCTTTATATAAATAAATTTTTCGATATAGGTTAAGGAGTGTTTTATCTAACGAGTATATTTATGTAAAATTACAAACAGCCTTTTCCATTAACTGAAGTAGTTAGTGCTTCGAAATATCTCAACACTAATTCTGCTTTACTTTTCCCGACGCAAGCAATGAGTGCCTCTTTTCCTGCATTGCGCATATTTTGTATACTACCAAAAGTTTTGTAAAGCTTTTGGATTGTTTTTGTTCCTAATCCTGCAACCTCTTCCAGTGGAAGCGTAATAGCCTTATCTCTTTTATGTGTATGGTGTTTTACTCCAAAGCGATGGGCTTCGTCTCGCAATTGAATAAAGAGGCGTAGTGCAGGATGATCTTTATTAAGTAGGATAGGTTGCGTTCCACGTGGAACATAAATTTCCTCTAGTCTTTCTGCAAGTCCTGCAAGAGGTATATCTTTTATTTTTTCTGCTTTTTCTAGTGCGGTTACTACAGCGCTGAGTTGTCCTTTACCGCCATCTATGAGTAAAAGGTCGGGGAGAGCGTCTGCTTCGAGATGGGAGTAACGTCGGATGATTACCTCTTCCATAGTGGCATAGTCGTTAGGTCCCTCTACTGTTTTTACGTTATAGATTCGGTATTGATCTTTGGCTGGTTTTCCGTCGATAAATACCACGACTGCCGACACGGGGAATGTTCCTAGTGTATTGGAATTATCGATGCATTCTATGCGATGGGGAATGTGTGGGAGTTGTAGAAGGTTCTTTACTGCTTCTAGTGCTTCTTGTTGCGGTAGCTTTCGTTCGGTTGTGATTTGTGTGAGGTAGCGATCTACGTTGAGGGTAGAAAGAAGTAGGACTCTATGTTTGTCGCCGCGTTGTGGTGTTTCGATGTCTTTGTATAGGGATGTAGTAATTGAATTTTCAATGTTCGTAAGCAAGGTTTTTGCTTCGCTGCTGTATTGTTCTTTTAGGCGGTAAATGGAAACCTCGAGCAATTCCTCTAGTGGACTATTGAGAGGGTTATGTATCATTCTATTGATTGAGAGTACGATTGCACCATTGTATACATGCATGTAATTTAGTGCTACTTTATTCTCTTGTTCCAGAATTGAGATTACGTCAAGGTCGCCTACCTCCGGGTTTACTATACTGTTTTTGTGTTGGTAGTCGCGTAGTTCTTGGATCTGTTTGTACAGTACTTCGGCTTTCTCAAACTCTAGGGCTTCCATAAAGCTATTATATTCTTCGTTTAGTTTGCTTATTACGATACTTACTTTTCCGTTCAGAATTGCTGCGATATTTTCTATAGCTTTATTATATTCTTCTTTACTTATTGCATTGATGCAGGGAGCTTTGCAGTTGTTTATATGGTATTCTAGACATGAACGGTAGGCTTTCTTTTCTATTTGTGTTTGCGTAAGTGGCAACTTGCAAGTACGATAAAAGAACAAGCGTCGTAGTGTTCTTAGGAGGGCTTGTATACTTCCGCTTGAGGTATAGGGACCATAATATTTTCCTCGGGAAGCGATGTAGTTCCGCGTCATGAATACGCGCGGATATTCCTCTTTTGTAATACATACCCAAGGGTAAGATTTGTCGTCTTTTAGAAGTATGTTGTATTTGGGTTGATTCTCTTTGATGAGGTTGTTTTCTAGAAGGAGTGCTTCCTCTTCTGTATTAACGATAATGAAATCGAGAAAAGCGATTTGTTTTACAAGTATGCGTGTTTTAGAGGCTTGATGTTGTAGGTTAAGGAAGTAAGAGCTAACGCGCTTTTTAAGATCTTTAGCTTTTCCCACATAGATAATTTTCTTCTGTGCATTCTTAAAAACATAGACACCAGGAACATGAGGAAGCATTTTTACAGTTTCTCGCACACCCTCGTATCGCTCCTCCATTAAAACATCTTCGACCTCTTCTGTCATAATTAAATTCCCTGTATTAAATTCTAACTTATCTACTAAATAGAGACTTAGTTCTCTATAACTAAAATGATATAGTTAATGTGTTCCACGTGGAACAAAATGCTTCATTGCGATGAGAATTGCTTTTACATCGCTAGGTTTAATGCCTGGAATTTGCTTGGCGTCTCCTATAGTTTTAGGGTGTAGTTTGGATAGTTTTTGTCGTCCTTCAATACTAACGCTTTCTAGTTTGAGAAAGTTGAAACTGTCGGGAATGTGTATATGGTCTATGTTGGTGTGATGTTTGTTTTCTTGTTCCTCTTTTTCTATGTAGCTGGCGTATTTAATTTTGATTTCGCTAGCTTCGAGAACTTCAGGATTGTAGTTCTGTAGTTCTGTTGTTAGATTAGGGATGTGTTGAAGTAGGAGGGAGAGAGAGAGCTCGGGGCGTAGTATGAGTTTGTTTATCTTAATAGATTGTGTGAGCGGTGTAGAGTGTTGTGTAATGAGAAATGGGTTTATTTCATCTGGTGTAATAGATTGATTGGAAAGTAGATTTACTACTTTTTCAACGCTTTCATACTTCTGGCCGGTAGTCTCGTAGCGCTGGGTATCAATCATGCCTACTCGGTAGGCTATTTCGTTGAAGCGTAGGTCGGCATTGTCTTGACGGAGAGATAGGCGGTGTTCGGCACGACTTGTGAACATGCGGTAGGGTTCGTCTACGCCCTTTGATATCAGATCGTCTAGCATTACACCTATGTATCCGTCTGCGCGTTGGAGTATCATAGGTTCGCGCTCTTTAAGTGTAAGGGCTGCATTTATGCCTGCCACTAACCCTTGTGCAGCAGCTTCTTCGTAACCAGTTGTTCCGTTAATTTGACCTGCAAGGTAAAGGTTATCTATGATTTGTGACTCTAGGGTTTTGTAGAGTTGTTGCGGGTCAAAATAGTCGTACTCAATTGCATAACCTGGTCGAATGATGTGCGCTTGTTCCAATCCTTTGATCGTGTGTAATGCTTTTTCTTGTACGTCGTATGGGAGCGAAGTGCTGAAGCCGTTGATATAGACGGTCTGCCCTACGGCACTTTCTGGTTCTAGGAAGATGGGGTGCGAGAGCTTATCGCTGAAAATATGGATTTTGTCTTCTATGCTAGGGCAGTAGCGAGGCCCACGTCCCTGTATTACGTGTTGGAAGAGAGGAGAGCGATCTAGATTTTCGCGCAAGATTTGATGAGTGGTTTCGTTGGTGTCTGTAATATAACAGGGGCGCTGAATGAGAGTATGCAACTTCTTCTTATAGAAAGAAAAGCTACCTCCTTCCTCATCTCCTTCTTGAATTTTACAAACAGAGAGATTGATAGTAGGTAGGTGTAATCGAGGTGACGTGCCTGTTTTGAAGCGTCCTGCAGTAAGTCCGTGTTCTACGAGTTGGTTAGTAAGCTTTGGAACTGCGCTCTCGTCAATACGTCCGCCTGCTGTGTGGTATAAACCGATGTGGATAAGCCCATTTAGGAAAGTACCAGCCGTGAGTATTACCCTTTTTGCGTTAATTGTACCGCGCACGCGCGATATGATACCCTTACATACTGTTTTTCCGCCTTCTTCGTGTAAAATGAGCTCTTCTATGGTATCTTGTATGATGAATAGGTTGGGGCAATTTTCTAGTTTATTTCGCCAAGTAAAGCTAAAGATTTCGCGGTCGCATTGAGCTCTTGGGCTATGCATTGCGGGTCCTTTGGAGCGATTGAGCATGCGGAATTGTATGGTTGCAGAATCGGTACATTGCCCCGAGTAGCCGCCGAGGGCATCAATTTCGCGTACGATTTGTCCTTTTCCAATCCCTCCGATAGAAGGATTGCAACTCATTACTGCGAGTTTCGTAATGTCAGTGGTTACGAGGAGCGTCTTTACTCCTAAAAGAGCTGCAGCGTGTGCAGCTTCGCATCCTGCATGTCCGCCGCCTATTACAATAAGGTCTATTTCTTTCATGGAGCAAAGAAAATGCTTTTTCTTCGTTGCAATGCAATAATGAAACGTATGTCTAGAGAACCAACTCAATATGATAATAACTAAAAATAAAAATATAATATATAAATAAAAGAATTGTAAATAACTTTAATAAAGTAATATATTAGTATATAAGTTTGATTTTATTTATTACTGAAGTTTCTTTATTAAAAGTCTCATATACTCGTGAAAGAGGCTTTGCATCTAGGCTTTGCAATACCAATTTGGGAGTAGTATGGTTGAGCTGATATTGCTCTGCTATATGGGAGTTGTTGTAAGACGAAGTATTCTCATATAAATCTGTTGTAGCGTTAAAGAGTATTACGTCACAGGGGAAAATTTGTGTCATAGACGCATCCTCTGTTGTTTTCAGCGCCTTATATTTCATGTATTTGCCTACCACTTGGGAGGCTAAATTATGGTAACTCAACCTTTGTGTGGCAGCTGTCCTAGTTTATTGTTGTTCCTAGAATGAAAGAAGTATCTTCAATCCGCTGTTGTGCTCAATAGAAGGGAAAATTGTGATAGCCAAAATTCCTCAGCATTTCGCATACTCTTTTGATCTTCTGGAGTGTGGTCGTCATAGCCTATCAGATGCAGAATGCCATGAAAAAGAACACGTACTACTTCGTAATATGCTGAGGTGGAAAATCGTTTTGCGTTCTCTAGAACGACAGGAATGCACACAAAAATGTCTGCGGTTATAACTTTAGGCTCTTCGGAGAGAGGGAACGTGATGATATCAGTGTAATAGTTGTGGTTTAGGTAACGGATATTGATTTTTTTTATGACGCTCTTCGAGCACAAAATATAGTTTACATTCCCTAGGGAGTAGCCATTTTCCTTACACATTCGCTCTATAGTAGCACGAATGTGATTTTTATTACGTAATAAGTAGTGTACGCCTTCTGTATAGAAAAGGATATTCACAGCACTCGATTATTTGTTTTTAGCAAATCGGATTATCACCTTTCGTCCCCCATTCAAATACTCCACGCTATCAGCGAGAGTGCGAGTAAGAAAAACACCGCGCCCTTCTGTCTTTTCTATATTTTCTGGGAGTGTAGGGTCAGGAATTCGTGTAGGATCAAATCCGTCGCCTTCATCTTCTATGGTGAAAATGTAATCTACTTCTGTGATATCGAATGTACAGGTTACAATCTTTTCAGGATTGAGCTTATTTCCGTGCAATACGGCGTTGTTAAAGGTTTCGCAAATGGCAATTTGTACATTCGCCTCCAGTTCAGCCAGACCGTCGATATCCATGAATAGCTCATCTAGAAAGCTGAGAAATTCATTATTGGCATTTACGGTTGAAGCTAGGACTATTTTTTTCATAGCGGTACAACTTTCGTATGTATTGTTTACCTCAATATCCCACTGGGTCTCTTCGTATGGCGCAACCCTTTTATATATTTTTTCAATGTCTAACCTGCTGCAAAGGTAGGCTTTATCGTCTAATCTCAATTCTATTACGGAGAAGTGGTATTCTTAGTATTCTCTATTTACTGTGTTGTTTCTTTTTGGTAATCAAAACTCTATCGCTAGGCTTCTAATCTGTAAAATTACCTCTAACAGGATTAAGGGTGTAACCAAAGTTTAGGGTTTTGCGAACGGAACTCTTTCCAAATTTCAAAATGAAGTATCCCCTGTTCAGCATTTTTTTCAGTGTATAGTGTTCCAATTGCCTGTCCCGCTTTTACCTCGTCGCCTATATTGATAACTAAGTTCGTTAAATTTGAGTAAAGGGTTAGAAAATCCCCGTGCCGTATTATTACGACATCGTTGCCTCCAGGTATCCGTGCTACTTTCGTAATCTTCCCATTGAAGACGCTTCGTACTACCGAATGTTTCTTTGCGGCAATATCTACGCCTTCGCTAGTAGTTCGAATGCCTTTCAGGAGTTTGCTCTCCTGTTGTCCATAGCCTCGCACAATTGTTCCTGTGAGAATAGGCCAAGGGAGTCGTCCTTTATTGCTAGCAAAATCTTTGCTTAGTTTCTTGTAGATGGCATCGTGTTTTGCTTTACGATTTTGTTCAGCCTCTTCTTCTATCAATTTGTTGATTGCAACGTTAAGAGCTTGTACTTTTTTTTGATCTTCGAGTAATGTATTGCGAAGCTCTTTTTCTTTTTGCATGAGTCGTTTTAACTCATTGTTGTATTGGCTTTGCTCTGAAATGAGTTGATTACGGCTGTTATATTCTTCGTTTCGTAAGACTACCAGATACTTTTGCGCAGTAAGTAGCGAGTCTCTTTCTGCATGTAAGCGATTGTTTAGCGTTGTTATGACATCATGTTGCGAGTGCTGGTATTGTAGATACTCGCGGTAAAAACGAATACGCCGATACATTTGTGAGAGGTTGCGTGAAGCAAGGATGTGTAGAAGTACGTCGTGTTTACTCTGTAGGAATTGTGTAGTTCGTATGAAATTGGCGTACTGTAGGAGGAGCGTATCGAGTTGCTGCTCGTATCGGGTAATGCTTTTAACGCGTTGGTTGATTTCGGCGTTGTAGAGCTGGATTTGTTGGTTAATGTTCTTAATGAGGTCGTTGCGTGTTTCTATTTGGGAATTTATGAGGTCTAGTTTTTGGGTGTTTTGTGCTTGGCTTTTTGTTCCTTCTTCTATGAGTTGGGAAGTGGTAGAGATACGTGCGAGAGTTTGCTCTTTCTGTTTTTGAAGGTCGGAGATAGTTTGTGCGTAACACGTAACCGTGGAGAAGAGGCTTAATGAGAGGAGAAGGATAGGAGTAAAAATCCTCATAACTCAGTTCTGTTTCAATACGTTGCGAATATTCCTTTACCCGTTTACGCAATACAGCTTCGGGAGCAATTTCTAGACAGCTAAAATACAACTGATAAACCAGTTTGGTATTTCTCCGATTCTAACTAAGGCATCTATCTATACTACTTAACGAATGCTATTCTATTAGGAATCTGTATTCGTATACCTTCGGCACAATTTTGAGGCGCAACGCTTCCATTGCTGCCTTCAAATTGCCTAGTAGGCGGTTGTATTCAACATCCTCACTTGTAGGATTCATGCGCCCTCTATCGTTTCGTTTTTGAAAATGCTCCCGTATATCGTAGTACGACGCATTAGGGTTCGCATTCGGCTGCGCATGGTAGTAACGCCACAACTCACGTCCTGCATCAAACACTGCAGTGGCTTCGGGCGAAAAAACTAGTGGCTCTGTGGGTACAAACGAATTTTCCTCTGCCAGATCTCCTAACGTTCTTTTGCGCTTATTTCGTAATTCGTCATTTGTCATTCGTAATTCTCTGGGCGCAAGTCGCCCGCGTATGAAGTCCGTCATAAAGTGGCTCTCAAACTTTTCCTTTGCATTGACCTCTTCTTCGGTAAAGGGAATCCAATGGTTTGTGCCTTGGGAAGCTGCGATGTGGTTCTGAGTATGAAAAAGTGCAGCAGCAAAGCAATTGTTCTGAAATTCGCGATCGTATCTCCATTCTTCATTAGGGTATAAGAATTGGTCGCGATCGTTGAGCCAAGTCGGTGCTACAGAATGACGGACGGTAAAGAATATAATAAACGGCATAAAATTATGAGTAACTATAAAGTGTGTACGTGCATTATCAATAACAGCTTGTGATGGACGAAGTGTTATATACACGTCCTTACTATGTTGAAAGTCTGATGGTCCGTGTACCAAGTATGCAATTCGGTCTAAAGACTTTTGATCGTAATAGTTTTGTAACCAGTTTAGTAGTACACCGTGTTTTTCAACGGTCTGTATAAGTTTATGCTGTAAGAATGCCTTATTTTTATCGTAGACATCAGCGACAGTTTGTGAGAAAGGTTCTTTTATTCTACAATTCCAAATGAAAAAACCGATAGGGAATTTACCTTTTACGTTATCAAATGTCTCTGCTGGGACTAAAAAAATTTTTTCGAGCTTTGCTTGAAATACATCTCGGAAATTCGTGAAATTTTGGGATTGCAGAATTTTCAAAGTTGAAAATTCTGCAATCCTGCAGGTAGGAATTTCGTAGTAAATTCTGATCAAAAATTGCGTAAACAACTCATTTATCCCTCGTCCAAGTTTCGTAATATATTTTATATATGTCTGACTGCTAGCCACACCACGTTTATTTTCTCCAGTTCCTGTAATTGTCCGAGCAGTAGGAGCTTCCGCATACGGCGGATTGATATAAATCACCAGCTTTTTGCGCTTCTCGGGGTCGTTTATAATATCCTGCAATGGTTGCGGTAGCTTTGTAAACTCATCGTTCAAGAAATCGAACTGAAAGACGTGACTCTCTAACAAGTTTGCCCCGTTCTTGA
>CAUVMY010000015.1:0-13512 GCA_963552845.1 uncultured Bacteroidia bacterium | reverse complement strand
CAATAAGCAATAAACGTTGCCTGATTATTCTCATTGTTATCATCATCAGCAGCTGTAATAGTAATGTTATGAGCGCCCACCTTAGAAAGATCCACGCGTTGTTGGAAGGTGTATTCAACAGAGTCGAAAGCAGGGATCATCTGTTCACTTTCTTCAATGATAGGCAGGGTGTCATCTACAGCAAGAATTAGACGCCCTACGGGAACAGGCTGACTCGTAAGGTTTGCAACGTATACCTTTACTTTCTCATCGTCATTGAGCTTCTCCGCATTCTTTACAATAATGCTTCTGATCGCACGATCGAGCTGTACGGGATTCTTTGTCTCACGCAAATCTATCGTAAGGTCAACCATATTACCAGCTTCAGCGACTTTACCACAATCGGTATTGTAAACCTCGGGGGCAGACGCAATGCGTAAACGGAGCTTACCAATCTTTGCATCTGCTGGGATGTCAAAATTCAAACGGTAGGTCGTAACTCCTTTTTCTGGTGTTACTGGTGCGATGGTTTCCTTCCCGCCATCGAATGTACCATTGTCATTCCAATCCACCCATGCACGGAATGCAAAATTCGCAGGCTTTACGAGTTCGTCTGTGGTAAGTACAAGGCTTGCCTTCTCATCTGGACGATAGAGTACAAACTCCTGTTGTGTAGCATACTCGTGGTCTTGATAAACACCGTCTTTCGTATAAGAGAGTTCCCAGTGCCCTTCCCGACCATCTACCGCCATAATACAATCGCCATCTTGGGCGTAGGAACGCGTAGCGCAATATCTATCGTTGATTACCTTGATTGCCAGATCGTTGTCCGTTGCATCGTAGTCTTCACTCACAATTACCACGTGAAGCGTTTTAGGCGTTGCGGGAGGCAGATCAGCCTTTGTCTTGAATGTGTAGACAAGTTCCTGCTTAGCAGCAAGCGCGGGTATCGTCTCGTACTCCCAGTTCTCGTCATCAAGCGAGTAGGCGATGCGCACATTAGAAAGCGCATTGTTCGTTAAATTCTTGACGGTCGCTTTAACTGGCACCTTACCGTCGGGATGGAAGCCCGCCTCAAGAGCAATTTCTTGCAACTTGAATAGGTTTGTAGGTGTTACCTCACGTACCTCGGCAACCCAACCCACATTCTCGTAGCCGTCATTATTGGAACGGAAATAAACTCCTATAGAACCGTCCTCATTCTTCGAGATAAAGGTCATCGGGCGATCCATCTTCCCTGTGGTAGGATTGTTGTAATCGCCACGGAAGATGTGCTCGTAGAACTGGTCATCGGTAATTACCAAATCCGTATGCTTGTAATGAGTTGCAATGGCAAGGAGGTCGTCCTCTTCACTACAGTATTCGTAGAAAGTAATCATCACGACATTTCCAGGCTTGCTCGGCATAAAATGCACAGTAGAACTTTGTAAAGCAGGATAGTCGCCACCATCACCTCCATTGTCTGTATAGATAAAGGACTTTTCAACATACTTTACCTTCAAGGGGTCGATCGCATACGTTCCCATAAAGCCCGTATAATGTGGACTGTAGGGATGTATGTAGGTATCGCCAAAGTTTACGACTGTACCCGTCTTTTCATTATTGTCTAACCGAATATCGTTGGCATCTACTACCTCCATCGCGATCTCGAACTTCTTGCCACGTGGCTCTGTAGTAGAGAAATCAATAGCCGAAGGCCAAACTACTGTACGACGTTCGTATGGCTTAAGCGCTGATAACGAGAAGATACCTTTCAATTCGCCATTGATCTTCAGATGGAGTTTTACGCCTTCTGCCGTACGATTCCCATTGTTCACGACTATGGCGCTAATAGGCTCTTCACCAAGACCTGATGCACTCTTAGGCAAGATTAACCGGTTGAGTTGAAGATCCGATTTTTCCTCAGGCACAAACACTCGTATACGGTCAAGGTAAAGTTGGTCTACCCACGCATTACGTCCCGCCCAGTACATATCGACGGTAACATTTTGCTGTCCGCGGTATTTCGATAGATCGTAATACGATGGCGTATCCCCCTTAGGAGCACCCATAGCGATTTTACCCTCACCTGCTCCAATATCCATGTAGTTGAGTTCTTCACCTGCTACCTTTACTGTGAATACTGAGTGACGAGGCGTGTTCGCATAACGCTGGCGTTTTTCTACGGCAAGAATGATTTTCTTGCCTGCAGGAATACCCGAGAGATCCATATTACAAATCTGGAAGTGCGCAGCGTGGTCGTTTATATTCGGATCGAAACTTGGGGGATATTCGCCAAACTTCCAACTCGTCTCTGTAGCATCTCGTTTGGAGACACAAACCAGCACGTGCGAACCGTGTTCGTAATCATCCCAACGGTCTTCTTTGTAGGAAACCTCGAGCCCCCAGTTATTCTCAGTAGAATCTATCTTGATATACTGCGATGGGTAGCGTACGAATGTTTCTTCTAATATCACACCCTCCGACTTCGGCAGACGCGTTATTGCTTTGGCAAACGCCGCAACAGCACGTTCACTTTCTATCCCCTTCTCGCCTACTGCTACTACAGTGAAAATGTTCTCGCTACCATACGAGATGTCCTCAGCAGTCAACGCGTAGGATTTCTCAGTAGCCTCGACCTCACCGATGGTCTTGAATTCGCCGTTAGGCACATCGGCTTTAAGGATCTTATATTTCACAGCCCCCTTAACGCCATCCCAGAAGAGCTTCCACCCAGCTGTTGAACAGTCATTCGCCTTCACCATTACATTCTGCGGAACAGGCATGATGGTAAACGGATTCGTACTTTCTGAGAATTTCTCACCCCAACGTACTCGCACTTTTGCTTCGCCTGTGTGAGGTGCATCTTTCGGGATGACTATTGTTGTCACATTTGTCTTTACTCCGCGTGCAACGGTCTGATAGGTCTTACCGTTATCGTAGCTTAAATCTACATCTACGTCGTCATAGACTTTGTTCCAAGCAACCTTAATTTCTTCGCCTGGTTCTACTTTCTCGCCCCCAATGGGGTAGGTAAGATCTATTTCATTCTTTTCAATAAACCACGTGATAACATAATCCTGCTTTGAGGAAACAATCCGTGCGGGGAGAACCGAGAGGTTGTACAGACCTGGTTTCGGGTCTTCTATCAAGACTTGCTCGATATTGTTAAGTCTGTCTACACCCGTAGTTGCACGTTTACGTGGGTTCTTCGCATCAAGCACCCAAGGCAAGTAAACCTTGCCATCCTTCTCAATTTGCAGGTCAAGATCGTTTACTAGAGCAGGCGCTCCCAAACGATGGTTCGCTTTGTGTGTTACCGTATCGTTCCATACGATCATCGCCTTCAGGTACTTCGTACCCGCAGGCACTTGCACGGAATAGATATGTGCCGCATCCTTTTCATGTAGGGGCTTCCCGTAGCTATACGTACGCGCTTCAAACACTTCCGCCGCGCGTTTGCCATTGATAATCCCGTAACCGTATGCATAGTCTGGTCCCCAACGTCCCGCATCGTCAGCAGTATTTGCCACTACGGCGCGCATCAAATCGTTACGCGGATCTTGTCCGCCATTCAACTGGTGATAACGCTCTGTAAGCAATGCCAAAGTACCACTCGTGGAAGGACAAGACATTGATGTGCCCGATTCGGCGCGATAACCATCATCCTTTATACACGAATAAACGTTTTGTCCCATTGCGCAGACGATAGGGGCGATACGACCGTCATCCTGTGGTCCCAGACTGGAGAAATCCGTCATCATACCATTGGACTTAACAGCACCGATCAGCATTATATTCTTTGCACGGCGTACCACCGAACCATAATACTTACCACACGACCCCTGATCATTGCCCGAAGCAAACACGAGTGTAAGTGTCGGAGCCTCCATAGCAAGCATATCCATCACATAGTCTGCCTGTGTTACATTGTAAACAAGAAGGTGTTGGTACGCGCATAGATTTTTCAGGTAAGGACCGTATGAGTTTTGAGATATCGAAATACCAAATTCTTTAAAGCAATCGAGCATTTCCTCGCCTTCGCGTTTGCCATTGCTCTGTACATTAAAGTTATAAGTATAGAACTTCGCCTTAGGTGCCATCCCTCGCGCTTTGGGATCTAAGATCCCAGCGCCAGCAACAGTTCCCGCAACGTGCATCCCATGGCTATCCGAGTCCTTTATCAGAATCTCATCCTCCATCATTTTACGCCGATTCCCGTAATCTACGTGCGGACCTACGTTCCCATCCCAGATACCAACACGTACTCCTTCTCCCGACAGCCCACGACCACCTAAGTCGTTAGAAAGCTGTAAGATGTTAGAACGGCTTATGATACGCGAATAGTAGTTGTACAACTCTTGCGGAGGCGCTGCCAAAGTAATAGATGCGACCCATGGCAACGTTGCGAGCTTCTCAATCTCCTTTGCGGTAATTTCAAGATCGCAAACACGCACTATCTGCGAGAACGCCTTGGGGGTTATTCCGTGCTTTGCAAGTTCCGTTTTCACAAAACTCTGCTCTACAGGGAAATAGCCAAGCGTTACTTTCAATCTGTCTGCCGTAGCCTTTGTCCATTCAGGGAGCTCTTCCTTATTCAAAAGATGCTCATTGATTTTCCACTCAGGCTTTATCGGCACAAGCGCATTAGCATTGGCAGCTGCAACATTTGCCAAATCCACATTACTTGGTACAACTGCAAAATAGGCTTCGCCCCCCATGTAATCGAGAAGCTCTACCCCGTTCTTCTTCAGCGCTTCGCGCTGCAAAGCAGTAGGAATTGCCTCAAACTGTAGGAGTGCAAAATTCCTAGATGCTGCGAAAGTAGGATCTAGCTGCTGTAACGTAGGTACAGCAGTACCACGCACGCGCTCGGTACGTAGCTTTTTTAGATTCTGCTCGGGCACGATCTGGTGCGACCCGAATTGCACCGCTTGTTGTGCTAGTGCAACCCCTCCTGCGAAGAGCAGCAACACAAAAAGACTCCAGAAACGTTTCCTCATGTTTATTTATCTCTCTTTATAGATGATATATCTCATACACAAAAAGAGAACGGGTTCAGAATCTCAAAAGAATCTAGACTCTACAGAATCTGAACCCGCACTCTACCTATATTACTCTATACTACTTTCCTAAAAGATCTTTCTTGATCAGACGGAAAGAAAGTGGCTTGTAATATTTATAAATTTCGATCTGCAATACATACGAGCCTTCACGCAAATCTTCGGTGTCGATACGAAGGGTTGAGGATGCGCCGTTGTGGAATGCTTGACGCACGACCTCTCCAAACATATCCACCAAACGGTAGGCTACTATGAAATTTGCCTTGGTTACAATAATGTAATTCCTGAACGGATTGGGGTAAACCTCAATATTTGGGAGGAGATTATCCTCAACGTCCGTGTTCTTATCCACGAAAGTCGCTGTTACATCGACCTCGTATTTGGGCATAACAAACGTATTGTCGGCAGCGACCTCCACTACAGTGGCTTCATCACCATGCTTGTAGACTTTTAGCGAGCCCTCTTTAAGTTTGAAACCCTCATCAGGCACAACCGTCAGCGCTACCTTTACGCCCGAGACTGCCGTAACTGGCGTTGCAAAGAGCTTACCATGTTCTGTAGCAAGTACATTGATCTTCTTTTCGGTCTCTTTCTGGAACTTAGCCGAAATTACGACGTTGTATGGCGGCATCGTGAAGCTGTAGTCGTCAGCGACCTCAACGGTTATCTTCTTGTCTGCCGCATGGGTTACGATCAACGACTCAGGCACAAGTTCACGTCCTTCATCTGGGGTTATCTCTAGTACAACCTTGGTTCCCCATGGCACACGACGAAGGTCAGTAATCCCCTTACAGGTGATCGTCCCATCGAAAAGCTTTGCGAACTTGATCTCAAAGGGCGAAGGTTGGAAATCAACCGATACCTCAACGTCATACGCAGGCATTACAAATTTCTTCAAGAAACCACCCTGACCGTCAGAAACAAAGTCGACTTTCGTATTCTCATCGCCTTTCTTATAAGCCTTGAGAGAGCCCTTTACTTCTTGGAAGTTTGCATTTGCACGTGGACTTACTATAACTTCTTCTCCCGCTTTGTAGAAGGATGGGAAACCACTGAGTTCGCCATTTTTAACACTAGCTGCCATAGCTACACTGTGGACACCCTCTGCAATCTTCCAACCATACCACTCATTCTTAGCCTCATCCCAACCATAGATCTTCCCGTCTGAGCCCGTTCCCTTAATAGCTTTATAGCTATCAATAGCAGCTGTAAGCTGTGCGCCCGTAAGCGGAGTGCCAGCCTCATCAACAAGTACTATGGAGCGTTCTGTACAGTCTTTACACTCGAAGATCTTCGCCTTTTCCTCAGGCGTATCTGCATTAAGAGTGGGTGGCGTAGCCCCTAGAACCATAGTTTTCAACGATGTGCAACCCACAAAAGCCTCCTTGCCAATCAGCGAAACCTTCGGCAATACAACTGTAGTGAGCAGCTTGTCATTCTTAAACACTTGCGCACCTAGTGTTTCAAGAGCTGGGAAGTTGGCATAAACCAGTGCGCCATTGTTCATAAAGGCACCGTCCTTAACCTCTGTGACCTTCGAGAGCGAAACCGTCGTCAGACCCGTAACCTGTCCCTCACTGTGTACACGGATATTTTCCTTAAAGGCATTCCTTCCGATCTCGGTTACCTGTGGGAAGAGTTCGTCTTTAATATCTTCAATGTAGCTATAACCAAAAGCGCCATCACCAATAATTTTGGCTTTGTTGAAAGAGAAGTTTTGCAACTTATTGCAAGAATAGAAGGCACTTGTGGGGATCTCTTCGATGTTATCAAAATGGATATTGTTTAACACCAAACAGGACGCAAAGGCTTTCTCGCCTAGTTTTTTCAGATTTGGTAAATCAATCGTCGTGAGGTGGTGGCAAGACTGGAATGCATCTTCGCCAATCTCTTCAACTGCAGGAAGATCTACCTTCGCTAGAATACCATAAAACACCGTTTGCCCCGAACTTGCATCTTGCGAATAGAATGCACCCGCGGGCACTTTTTTCAGTTTGGGGAAGGAGACCTCGGTCAATGAGAACGTATTACCAAACGCACCTACACCCATTTCTTCCAACTTAGGTATGCTCACCTTACTTAGTTTTGCACAACCTGAGAAGGTTTCTTCTCCAATACGCGTTACGTCGGGGAAATTCACTTCCGTGAGCGCTTCCTTCGTATCTTGGAACACCCATTTCCCAATCTGACGCAGACCTGCGATATCTACCTTTGTAATCGTCTTCTTGCTGAAGTAACCTTCAAAAACGAGCAGGTTAGCAACATCTGGGATATCATCTACCACGACTCCCTCGTCTATTGTAAAGGACTTAAGTTGTATCAGCGCCTCTACATTTTCTTCTAGCCACTCCCACTCATTGAGGGAAAATTCGCCAGCAGCGACACGAATCTCTCTCACTTCTTTGTAGTTGTTCGCATACGACGCATCGATAATCTGTTTCAACGAGCTGCCCGTTTCTGTGGCATTCCCGTTTATCGAAACTTCAAGCGACGTCTGCACAAATTCTGCGTTCAATGTAACACCAGCATCGGGCATAACGAATTTTCCACCTTCGATGGTCTGTGTTTCACCACCGTTCGTTTTGTACGATATGCTCTTTGTAAAGTACCCCAATGCAGGAAGCGCACTGACAAACACCGTTTTCCCTTGCGGAGCGTAACCACTAGGCGTACTTACAATACGTCCATTTTGCAACGCAGCATCAACCTTTATTGGATGTAGAGTTGAGGTCGGCAGATTCCACCCAAACCACTTATCGTCGGTTTTGTTACCAGCATCCTCAGCCTTATAAGCAGCCACTGCCTTTGTCAATGCCTCACCTGAAGTAATTATTTCACCTGTAGCATCTATGAAAAGTAGCAGATCCTGTGCCTTACACTTTTCAAAAGGAGACGGATTGGAAGGATCCGTCTTCACCTTCGGGGGATTAACAGGCAGCGTAAATTGCGCTAAGCTGCTACATCCCACAAAAGCAGACAAACCTATTTCAGTCAGCTTAGGCATCGTGATGGTTCTTAAACTAACGCAAGGCTTATCTGAATCAAAGAAAGCTTTGTCGCCAACAACTTCAACCGCTGTAGCTTTCACTTCTTGCAAGCTAATACATCTCCCAAAGGTCTCAGTAGGTATATATTTTACATTCCCCAAATCAATGCTGCGCAAACTACGGCAATCTAGGAATGTGCTGTTCGTTACAGGGTTGGCAGGATCGTATGTCTGACCACCAATGAGCGACTCCAGCTGTGGGAACTCAAGCGTCTTGAGCATACGGCAGTTGTTGAACGATGCCTTGCCTAAATGCTTAACCTTCGGCAAATTCACTTCTACGAGCATGTTATTCGTATCGAAGGCACTCTCGCCAACGGATTCTGCATCGGGAGCCGACACTTTTCTTAGCCTCGTACAATTGGTAAATGCCGCCTTACCTATATTCTTTAATTTGTGAAGTTCTAGTTCTTCAAGCGCGCCATGATCCCCCTTGAAGAAATAACCTTCGTAATCGTTGTCATCGGCAATATCGTCAACCTGGTCGGTCGTAGCATCAATGGTAAACGAGTTCAACTTTGCGAAGTTCGCATTGTTCACTTTTAGCCAGTTCCAGTCGCTCTTAGCAAAGTAGCCTCCTGTTATGCGAATCTTTGCCACTTTTAGTAGATCCAGCTTTCCCGCCTCATCCCGTAATTTTTCAAATGGACGATCGTCTGTATCATAGAAGAGATTGGCAAGGCTACCAGCATTGTCGTTCTTATACTTCGTACCATCGGCTGCTATTACCTCACCTTTTAATTGCTTGGTCTTGAAAGTAGCCGCGATTGTAATTGGGAAACTAGGCATCTTAAAGGTCTCATCCACTTCAACTGGTTTACCTCCTCTGTCAGGCGTGTATGTCAACTTACCTAGAGCCTTTCCTTTCTCGGGAGTCACCGTTACTTGTACTTTCCCATCTTTAACTTGATAGTAGAGAGGCTCTACGGAGATTATCCCCCCTGCATTCTGCTCTACCGTTATTTTAGAAAATGTTCCGAAGTGCCACCCGAACCACATTTCATCAGGAGTGGTCTTCAACCATTCCTGATATTCAGGGTCGTTCTCGGTTGGCTTGGGTTTTGTCCATGTCTTACCATTCGGACGCCCGTCTTTCACGTTAAAATATTTTCCTTTCACGGTCTCGAGGTCAGTACCTGCAATGGGCTGCCCACTCTTATATACCTGTAGGATACAATATATGTCTGTATCTGCTCCAAATACATTAGCAAATTCGTTAGGCTGGTCGTCGGCAGGGTTTATACCCACAACAAGTGTAGGCGGTTCTTCGCCCAAACGCAATAGTTCTAAGCGCTTGCAATTGTAGAAGCCATAATCGCCTATCTTTTTCAAGTTCGGAGCAATCACGGTACGAAGCATTCCATGCTCTGCAAAGCCAAAATCGCCTATTTCCTCGAGATCGGGTAAAACTGCAACTTTCAGTTCGCCCACCTCGGAAAAACCATTCTTCCCTATTTTCTTGAGTTTGTTTATCTCGCAATATTCTACCGAACTGCTAAGCGGGGAACCTCCCTTAATAACAATTTCCCAGTAGTAATTACCTTCGTTGTCTTTCTTCTTATTCTTCAGTGCGCCATTGCTTCCCGTACTGATGTCATCTACAGACATTACCCCAGCCTCGACAATGAACGTCTTAAGCGACAACATTTTGTCCTTGTTAGTGTACAAATACTGCCAGTCTGCAGTGGTAACCTTACCAGCCGTAACCTCGATAGAAATAATCTGATCAAGCGCCGTGTTATCAATAACAGCTTGCAGCGAAGCACCAGATTTAGATGCTCCATTGACTTTTGCTGTAATCGCGCCTGTCTGCGCAAGCGCACCTCCACCCCAAAGGAGCGTTAGCAAGCTTATGGAGAGCAAAACCATAAACATGCTCTTAACGAAAGTGAATTTTTGCGATCTTCTCATTACCTCGACCTTTTAATGAAACATTTAACTCGAAACATCCTCTTAGCAACCGTTTTTGACAAATTTCCACTTGTCACAATTCATATACTCGTCAAAATAGAATAGGTAATTTCTGCAAGTAGTGACTTACCTTTGATACAAAACCCTTGTACATTCTCTATCTTTTTCACCTACCCTAAATTAGGGAAATCTGATAAACGGCAAAATTTTGTGGGCGGCTTTGTGTGATAAAATCGTTCAAAAGGCTAAATAAGCGTACACTATTGAAACTTATACACTTTAATTTCCGTTAAAAGAGTTGCTGTTTTTCGGAATTGAGCGAACAAGACTCCTATCTTCTACGTACAGCTAAATTAGGCACATTTTCGGTCAATACCTTTATTCACGTCACGCCATAAAATAATCGCACACAATGCGAATGGTACGCTTGTGGTGAGACAACCCCGAAAGCTTAGTAACTAGCAATTTGTACAACACCTCTTTACCACCCACTCCCCGATATTACGCTTCGTCTCATCAAAGCTAGCACCAACCAGAATTAGTTCTTTGCCTGCGGAGTGGTACTTGGTGTCGTAACCCTTATCTAGTATCTGTTGCAGCGCATCCTCAGCAGTACCTGCACTCCAAAGTTTGAACTCAAAGAGGTAAATGTACTTTTCGGTTATGACCACACAGTCGGCTCGTCCTGCAGAGCTGTGTACTTCTGTTTGTGTAAATAGACCCACCAAGGCAAATACAAGATAAACCGCAATTTGGTAGTCTCGCTCACGAAGTTGCAGATTGGAAGCAGAAGCGGTATCATACGGAATACTAGCAAGGAGCGATTGTAGATTGGTCATAAATGTGTCCACGTCGCCTGCACGTACAGCATCCAAAAAGTCGTTTACAGAGAACCCCAAATCGCTATAACTTGGAGCATAGTCTGCTAGAAGGTTTTCATAAAATCCGTAACGAACCTCGTTGTTCGGGAAGCCGAGCTCATATACCCACGTTTCAGGATCGTAGCCCTTTATGGTCAGATAGCCCGTATGAAAGAGTATGGGTAACGGATTTAGCATATCTGCACGATAGCTGTCAAAACGCGAAACGCTCAAACGCGCTTTATTTTCCAAATCTGGGATGTTGTAATGTACTTTTCTTAGATAATTGATTAAAAATGTAGGCGTGCCCGTTGCGAACCAATAAGGTTCTATTCGCTCGGAAGCAAACACATTCAATAGGCTAAACGGATTGTATACATTCTCGCCGTCTGCTGCAAACAAATAGCCGTCATATTCCCTCTTAAGAACGGCAAGCGTTTCTTCTTGCGACTTCGCTATCTGTTCACTCAATGCAGAGACGTACGGCTTAAAATTTTCGGAGAGCTCTTGCGCAGTAATTCCACATATTCCCGAAAAGCTGCGCACAAGGCTAATATCTCTCAGATTATTGAGTCCACTAAAGACGCTCACCTTGCTAAACTTGGTAATACCCGTAAGAAAGGCAAAACGAATATGTGCATCCAATGATTTTATTACCGAATAAAAACCTCGCAAAATACCGCGATAGGCTGCATTAAGAGGTTCGTTATCTAAACTCTCAAAAAGCGGTTTATCGTACTCATCAACTAGTACTACCACCTGTTTGCCCGTCGTCAGGTGTATTTGTTCAATGATGTAGGCAAACTGCTCGTCGGGCGCATCACTTACTTTTGCTACCCCAAAAGCAGCTTCCCAACTACGTAAATTCAGAGTCAAACGTTCAAGGAGATCTTCGCTGGTTTTATATTCCCGTCGTGCCAAATCTAGGTAGAGCACGGGATATACTTGCCACGTCTCTCGATTTTCGCGTTGTGCTAACTCTTCTTCTGCTTTCTCGAGATATAGCCCCTTAAAGAGCTCTTTTTGACCACGAAAATATGCCGCCAAAGTTGAAAGGAAAAGACTTTTACCGAAGCGACGCGGACGGCTCAAGAAGTAAACTGGATTTTGTAAAAGTCGTACTATATACTGAGTTTTATCAACATACAAATACCCCCCACTAATGAGCTTTTCAAAGCTTTGTACACCGATAGGTAAGTCTTTTCTCTCCATTCTCACGCCTACTAATGCTTTACTAAAATACAATTTCATTAGCAATTGCGACAAGCACTACCAAAGAGAAGCTCAAGACACAAAGGACAAAAAGCACCACAGCAATGATAATTAAACATGTAGGGGCGAGGCATGCCTCGCCCGTTGAATACTCCATTGGAGTATTTTGGTAATATCTTATTCTCGTCGTGCCATGAAATAATCGCACGCAATGCGAATAATACACGCCAATACGTGTAGCGGCGCGCCATGGCACGCCGTATTAAAACCCCGCCGTATGGCGCGGGTGGGTCTCGTTAGCCCAATGTGAAACTTTGGGCAGACAGGCGCGCATGTGATGATGCACAAATCTCATTACAATACGCACGGGGTTTTACCACCGTGCTAAAAAGACTCGCCCCGTTAAGGGGCTCAAATTGAACCCCGCCGAAGGGTGGCGGTGGGTAGCATTAGCCCAATGTGAAACGTTGGGCGAAACCCAATCAAACAACGGGCACGCCCAAAGGCAATGCCCGTTGTATCTATTGGCGTCGTGCCATGGCGCGACGCTACAATCGCAATGCTATCTGAAAATGCGTACTCTCATTTCGGGCAAGGCACGCCAACGCACCTACAAGATGTTATTCAATGTTTATGCGTATTGCGATGCGATAATATTTGGCATGTTATGCCGATTTGGGCGAATCAGGTTTCGCCCCTACAGAATTGGTATCCAATAATTTATATACATAACGACATGATAAATTCGGTACGTAATGTCGATTTGGGCGATGCGTGCCTCGCCCGTAAAAAACACATTATTACATGTAGCGGCGCGCCACGTCACGCCGTAATAGAACCCCGCCGTATGGCGGTGGTGAGTATCGTTAGCCCAATGTGAAACGTTGGGCGACATCATGCAAAACATTAGGCTTCAATGTGTTACCCATACAGGGTCGCATTGCGGATTCGCGCCAGCAGCGCGACTGTAGGGGCGAGGCATGCCTCGCCCGTTAAATACGCCATTGGCGTATTTTCGGTTAATACCTTATTCACGTTGTGCCATGAAATAATCGCACGCAATGCGTATTTTGTGTGCTTTGCATACGGCGGGCGAGGCACGCATGCGGTGATACGCAAATCCCATTATAGTACGCACGGGGTTTTACCACCATGCTAAAAAGACCCGCCCCATTAAGGGGCTCAAATAGAACCCCGCCAAAGGCGACGGTGAGTCTTATTAGCCCAATGTAAAACGTTAGGCGAATATGAGCGCTTGGCGTATCGAGATACGCACGGGGTTTTACCGCCGTGCTAAAAAGACTCGCCCCATTAAGGGGCTTAAATTAAACCCCGCCGTATGGCGCGGGTGAGTCTTGTTAGCCCAATGTGAAACGTTGGGCAGAAATGTGTTGCCCTTTCAGAGCACATTGCGGATTCGCGCCAGCAGCGCGACTGTAGGGGCGAGGCATGCCTCGCCCGT
>CAUVMY010000014.1:0-13709 GCA_963552845.1 uncultured Bacteroidia bacterium | reverse complement strand
GTACCCTTATATGGTGTTCCCGTAACTCTTGTATTGTCGTGTCTAAGCGCCAACGTGGGTATGATCCATCGATTACGACTTCGTGTGGTGTAAAGTACGCTAAAAGCTCAGAAGTGCGCCAAGAGCATTTGTGGGTGAGTAAGAGGACATCGGTTGGAATGGGTGGTATGATAGTATCTTGTGGGCTTTCCCCTAGCGGAATAGCAATGCGTAGTGGTGTGCTCATGGCATAACCGTACGTAGTTTGGCGGAGAACGGGACTTGTGGTAACACTGTCTACTTGTACACTTGCTCCCCATACGCCGTCGGCATACTGTAGTATGTTGCGCGATGCTCCTACGCTATTTTGCAAGTATACGCCTTGTATGTTTTTTCCTTCACGAAAGCTCAGTACCGTCCCATAGCTTTGTTGGTAGATAACCCATTCTTGCGTCGTCTGTATTCGTATGCTTTCAAAGCATATTGCTCCTATAAATACACCTAGAAAGAGCAAGGAGGTCACTAAAGCATAGCGTGCTCGGAATGAGAAAAATACCCCTGCAAACAATAGACACCCGCTAAGTAACCATGCTATATAGGTTGGTATCCGCAGTCCTGTAAGTGTAACAGCTGGCAAGGTAGCTACTCGTTCGGCAGTACCGAGCAAAAGATTGGCGCATAGTTGCAGAAAAACACCGCCATATTGTGCTATTGCGTTGCCCGTGGGGAGTAATCCGATGAGTAGAGCAATAGGAACGATGAGTGCAGCGATAGGGATAGCAAGTAGATTTGTGAAAAGAGCCAACAGGGGAAGAGTACCAAAGGCGTGTAGAATGATGGGGAGTGTACCAAGTTGCGCACAAAGGGAGAGAGTAAGGAGTTGTGTGCACCACGTAATGACTTTATAACGTGTGCGAATGTAGGGCGTAAGAGACGGATAAAACAGTAGAATACCCAGCAGAGCGCAAAAGGAGAGCTGGAAGCCGAGCTCGTACAATGAGGCTGGACTAAGCCAAAGAATAAGGATGGCAGCCACGGAGAGTACGTCAATTGGATGGCTACGGAGAAAGAAAATGCGACTTACCCCCCAAACCGATAGCATGATGGCTGCACGGAGAAGAGAAGGGCTTGCACCTGCTAGGAGTACAAAAGCCCAAGTGGCAAGTACAGGGAACAGTTCACGTAGTAAGCGTTTGAAAAGACGATCAGACGCAATAAGATGTGAAAAGAAGGCGAATATAGCATAGACAAAGCCTACATGCAAGCCTGAAAGCGCCAGCAGGTGGGCAATTCCAGAACGACTGAAATTATTTCGTACGTCGGTGGGCAATTCCTCACGTGCGCCAATACTCATAGCTTTTACGAGTTCTAGCGCATTATCGTGTATACCCGCTTTAGCAAAGCGCTCTACAATGCGTTTGCGCAGTGCAGTAAATAGGGGAGGAGTAATGGTAGAGTCCGTGCCAAGGATTCGTACAGAATTGCTTTCTACGCGTCCAACAAATAATTCGCCGCGTCGCCGTTGCCATGCCAGAAGGTCGAAACCATTAGGGTTGCGTCTCGTATCTTGTGCAAAGTCTATTGTTGCAAGGAGTTTGCTTCCGTAGGTAAGATGTGCGGCAATGCTATCTGCATTGTGGAATAGTAACTTCCCACGAATGTTGTATGCTGTTGGCTTATCTTGTTCTAGGGTAGCGAGGAGTTTTGCAGGATACGACAAGCCTTGTTTCGTCGAGGTGGCGTTACCAGTAAGAACAACAAGTGCCGTAACCTTGCGTGGTGGGGGCGTTGGCTGATGTGTGTAGACGTAAGTTTGCGTACTGCGCTCTACTCCAAGTGCAAACGTGAAAAGGAGTACGAGCACAAAAGTAAGGAACAGGGAGTGTGTAGTATAGAAATACTGGCAGGCGAGTTCAAGCAATAGAGCACAGGCTAACAGAAAGATAGTGGTAGTACCAATAGCAATAACACCATTTAGCCCCAATGCCGTACCCGCAATAAAGGCAAGTGCAGGATAAACAAGCCAGATTTGACTTGCTCGTCTCCTGATCACTGGGATGGAACCTAGAAACGATGCTAAGAGCGCTCTTTGCAATTCCTGCTCCCGCATCTCTCGCAGGGTAGCTAGTGACGCGAAAGAGTTATTCTATTTTGCAGGGGTATTCGGCGCTAAAATTGCCGCGCGCGATATTCTTTAACTTGGATTGCACAAGACGCTTTTTTACCGCCGAGAAATGGTCTACAAAGAGCTTCCCCTCTATGTGATCGTATTCGTGTTGGATGATGCGCGCTACGATGCCCGAAAAAGTCTCTTCGTGTGGTACAAAATTCTCATCGCAGTAGCTCATACGAATTGACGTAGGGCGTACTACATCACCATGTATGCCAGGTAGACTCAGACACCCCTCATTAAAACTTACAGTCCCCGTGCCGCGTTCCAAAATTTGTGCATTGATGAAGGCTCTGCGAAAGCCTTTGAGTTCGGGGTTTTCTTCTGCAAATGCAGAGGCATCTACCACAAAAAGACGTATAGAGAGACCGATTTGTGGGGCTGCGAGCCCGATACCGTCAGATTGTTCCATACTCTCAAACATCTCGGCGATAAGTTCTTTCAAGTTCGGATAATTCGCATCAATAGGTTGTGCTATCTGCCGTAACACAGCCGAGCCATAAACATAGATTGGTCTCATTCTCTCGATTTCTCCCAAGCGCGTGCTTCTAGATAGGACTGTAAGATTATTACGGCGCTCACCATATCTACGAGTCCCTTGTCCTGTCTTTGTTTCTTTCTAGCGCCGCTTTCTAAAATTGCCTGTTGTGCTAGGTGCGAGGTAAAACGTTCGTCGTACATTTCGATGCGGAGTTCGGGGAAAGTACGACGTATGTGAGTTACTAACGGTGTTATGTACTGCATCGATTCTGACGGTGCGCCGTGTACTGTTGTAGGCTGCCCGATAACAATAGCCTCTACCTCATTTTGTGCAATATACTGCTTCAGGTAGTTTACCACTTCGTGAGTGGGTTGCATACACAGTCCTGAGGCTATAATTTGCATTGGGTCGGTAGTGGCAATGCCCGTACGCTTCTGTCCTACATCTAACGCCAGAATTCTACTCATTGTTCAGTATCGTTGCTCCGTAAAAAAGCAGGGGCATAACAGAACGCTATACCCCTGCCTGTCTGGTTGTCGACTTAAATAAAATCCGTAGGATTAGTATTGCGCAAGAAAGTCACACTGTGTTCTATTTCAGTGTACATTACTTTGTCCACATCTACTGCTGGCACTACTGCACGGAATGCGGCAAGCACCTTTTCTAAGATAGGCGAACTCTTCGCGGGACGACGGAACTCGATGGCCTGTGCTGCATTCATAAGCTCGATAGCCAATACACGTTCAGTATTATCTACAACGCGCAAGAGCTTCGTCGCTCCATTAGCGCCCATAGATACGAGGTCTTCCTGTCCGTTTGATGAAACAATGGAATCTACGCTAGAGGGCGTGCAAAGCTGTTTGTTCTGACTTACCATAGCCGCAGCCGCATACTGTGGAATCATGAAACCCGAGTTTAAGCCTGGCTTAGCTACAAGGAATTCGGGCAAATCGCGTAGCCCATAGATGAGTTGTGCGACACGGCGTTCTGAGATGTTCGAGAGCTCAGAGACTGCCATTGCAACAAAGTCGTAAGTAAGTGCTAATGGTTCTCCGTGGAAGTTGCCTCCCGAAATAATGAGATCCTCATCTGGCCATATAGTAGGATTGTCGGTAACCGAATTGATTTCGGTTAGTACAACCTGTTCTGCATAATGAATGGCATCTTTACAAGCTCCGTGTACTTGGGGGACACAACGGAAGGAGTAAGGGTCTTGTACGTGCTTTTTCTCGCGTGCGATGAGTTCACTCCCCTCTAGGTATTTACGAATGGCGGCTGCCGTTTCTGCTTGCCCTGCGTGGGGGCGTACTGTTTGGATGTTCGGATGGAATGGTTCTTTGCGTCCATCAAAACCCTCTAGTGAGAGCGCTGCAACAATATCGCTCCATTGCGACAGACGGCGGATGCGCAGCAAAGCGTACACGCCATGTGCACTCATAAACTGTGTGCCGTTGAGCAGCGCCAAACCTTCCTTTGACTGTAGTTTAATAGTTTCCCAACCAAAGTGCTTGTATACTTCTGCCGCTGGAATGCGCTCACCGCCAAAACGAACTTCACCTAAACCAATGAGTGGGAGGAAAAGATTGGCAAGCGGCGCAAGGTCGCCTGATGCACCGAGAGAGCCACGATCGTACACAACAGGCAGTACGCTATTGTTGTACAAGTCTAGTATGCGTCGTACGGTTGCAATTTGCACGCCAGAGTTACCCAACGAAAGGGCATGTGCCTTGAGGATGAGCATAAGGCGTATAATATCGGGGTGCAATTCGTCCCCAGTACTACACGCATGCGATTTTACCAAGTTTTCTTGCAGCGTGGTAAGTTCTTCGCGGCTGATACTACGGTTGCAGAGCGAACCGAAACCTGTTGTAATACCATATATCGGCTTCGACTCTTGCTCCATTTTCCGATCGAGGTAGTCGCGGCATTTTTGGATGCGAGCTTCTGACTCTGCCGATAGTTCTAGGCGGATAGATGGATAGGCGAGAAGTTCGCCCAACTGTTCAAGCGTTAATGGCTCTGGAGAAATGTAAAACACGTTTTTCATACTCACGTTGTTATCAGTTATCAAGTTCGTTATTCATTATATCGCAGATCTCGTCAACTACCTTATAAAGTTCACCGCTGTACTCTTCACCTAATTCCATGTCGCGAGCCTTAAGAGAGATAGAACTAGGATCTTCGATATCTACATCAATAGAGAAAATCGTCCAACGAATATGGTGTTTGTTAGCATACTCCATTTGCTTTTTTACTTTCGTCGCATCAGGCAGTACGAGTGTGCGAAAACCTGCGAGACGAAGCTTGCTTGCTACGAAAAGCACGAGTTGCGCCATTCTCTCATCCTCACAAGCACAAAGACAATCGATCATTGCCACGTCGCCTGACCAATCTTCTCTTTCGGAAAGAATATCGTAGATGCGTTCGATGCCAAAGGAGAGCCCTACGCCACTAACGCCTTTGAGCCCGAAGATCTCGGTAAGGTTGTCGTAGCGTCCTCCTCCGCAAATTGACCCCATCTCCACGTTCCGAGCTTTTACCTCAAAAATGATTCCTGTATAGTAGCTAAGCCCGCGTGCTAGCGAAGGTGTAAAATGTATGGCATAATGTTCATCCCAAAAGACGCTGTCATCTCTTACAGTGAGAGTATTGAGTGCCTCTCCTAAATTCTCGCCCTGCCAGTTCGGGACGCACGTGCTATTTACGAGTGGTTGTAAAAAGGCAAAAAAGCTACTAAGCTCGTTAAGATGAGCGTGCGTTTTAGGAGTTGGTAGAAGCCACTGAGAGAGTCGTTTGAATGTGCCAATGAGCGTTTTCTCAGCACAGAGGGCAAGTAGTTGTTGTACATCTTCTGAGGAGAAACCTAGATTTTCTAAATCTTTAGCGACCTGTTCTGTGCCTATTTTGTCAATTTTATCTAACGCTACTGTCAAGGGGACAAGCAATTCTGGATGCCCCATGCGTTCTGCAATATCTTCCAGAATTAGACGACTATTTACGTGGATATCTACCTCAATGCCGAGTATGTAGAAAGCTTCGGCTACTAATGCGAGTAGTTCTATTTCGTTAAGCAGCGATTGGGAGCCTACAATATCCACATCGCATTGTAAAAACTCGCGGTAACGCCCTTTTTGTGGTCTGTCGGCGCGCCAAACAGGTTGTATCTGATAGCGCTTAAACGGGTGTGGAAGTTCCTGCCAATGTGTTGCTACGTAGCGCGCAAAAGGAACGGTCAGGTCGTAGCGCAACCCTTTTCCACAAATAGCTTGTGTTAGCTCCTTACGTGGCATTTCGCGCGGGTCTCCTTCCACGCTTTCGAGGTAATCGCCCGAATTGAGAATACGGAACAACAGACGGTCTCCTTCTTCTCCGTATTTCCCCTCTAGTACTGAGAGGTTCTCCATAGCGCCTGTTTCAAAAGGTAAGAAGCCGTAGCGCTCAAAAAGAGTTCTAAAAAATCCCAACAGCTCGTTGCGCTGGTGTGTCTCTTTGGGAGAGAACTCGCGTACCCCTTTTGGGGTTGAAACCTGAATTTTTGCCATGCGTTTGCCTTTTGTTCTACAAAAGTACACATTTGGCAAATGCTACTCCTATTCCACAGGCAGTGGGATATCAATGGATGTTCACGATGACACCAGAGGATCTTTGACTAAATCTCGTTTCCTACTCCAAGCCGCGTACAAGTATTTTGAAGATAGATGGCCGCAAAGAAGACTAGATCGTAAGTGTCCGAAAAACCTCCTCGAGATGCGAGCTACGTTGATAGAGGGTGTGCAACGTGTAGCCGTGCTCACTCGTCTGATGAAATAGTATGGGGCGTAGATCTTCTTTGCTCGTAGTGCGGATGAGCCAGTCACCATTCGGTTCTTGTTCTACCGTAGCCCCTACACACCATTGTCGTAGTTCTTCAGCCGTTGGGGAAACAACAAACCCCACTACGTAAGTACGGCGATCTCGGTTTGCCATGAGTTCGTGAGTGGAACCCACGGCTACCAATTTCCCTTCACGAATAATAGCTACACTGTCGCACAAAGCTTCTACTTCCTGCATTATGTGTGTAGAAAAGAGTACAGCTTTCTGTTTCCCTACTTCTCTGATAACGTTCCGTATCTCCACAATCTGATTGGGATCCAATCCGTTTGTTGCCTCGTCTAGAATGAGCGTTTCGGGGTCTGCAATAAGAGCTGCTGCCAGCCCTACACGCTGTTTGTAACCCTTAGAAAGAACCTTAATGCGTCTATTCCGCATCTCTGTCAGCCCCGTAAGCTCCCCTATTTCCGAGACGCGTTTCCGAGCCGCTTTTAGCTTGTAAAGCTGCGCAACATAGTAAAGGTATTCGTAGGTATATAGCTCGGAGTACAGCGGATTCTGCTCGGGAAGGTAACCTAATTTGGCGCGCCACGTATCGTTCTCCCCCGTCACCGAACAACCATTAACATATACTTCGCCCGAGCTAGGAGCAATAGCGCCAGTGAGTATACGCATGGTTGTAGACTTGCCTGCCCCGTTGGGACCCAAGAGCCCCATGATTTGCCCGTTCTCTACCTCTAAATTGAGGTTATCGAGCACCTGTCGGTTGCCAAAATGTTTACACAGTGCTTGAATACGGATCATGATCTCTTAGAATTGCTAGAACCGAAGGTTATTCGTAGTAACGCGAAAGACGGTCGCGGAAGAGCTTCTCATTAGCAAGATTGATGTTGTGTATGAGCAAACGAATGTTTGCCTCTCGGAGTTTAATCTCCTCTTCTGAGAGTTTGTTTTGCTCTTGAAACACCACATAATCCACACGATACCCCGTCGAATCAAGAGCCATAGCCACAGCAGCTTTGTAGTCGTCAAACACTATAACGGAAGGGAGGCTCTTTGCCGTATATTTAGCCACAGCATCGCGTACACACTGACTAATGTGCCGAATTTGCCTCTCGCCTAAATATTTAGCCCCGAGCATCATCCGTACCAAGTCGATCTGAGCCAGTTCATTCTCTTTCCGATTTATCGCCAGTTTTCTATAACCACGGTCAGAAGTCTTAAGAAAGAGATGAACGAATTTCTCGGGGATACCCTGTAAATCCTGCAAGGTTCCCTCCTGTTTCCTACGTTTATATTCCTTGTGTGCTTCTTTCTGGTTGGTAGGTATGTAGTACCGCCACTCTTTTGTCCGAAGATAGGTTTCCGTGGGAGGCTCAGGACGCCATGTCGTGATAGGGCGACGGAGTGCGGTATCCTGCAGATGAAGCTGTCCGCCTTCTAGCGCATAAACAATACAATTGATGAGGTGTGCATAGCCTCCGCCTAGCTTGTGGTGAAGTGCAGACCAGAGCGTTAAGTAGGGCGTAGACGTAGACGGTACGGAATCCTGAGCAATGTAGGAGCTATCTACGGGATGTTCGCGCAGATAGGCAACAAATTCACGGTCGAGCGAGACAGGAAAGTAGGTGGTAGTTTCGCTCAGGAAAGGATTGGTGTGCTTCCCACTTTCATGGTAAAGCCCACGAACATCCATAACATAGCTGCTATCGTTGCTAAGACTTACGTGGAGGTTATAATCGTGCCCCCAACTCATACTTCGGAGGTTCACACTTTGCCCTAAGGTGAGAAGTGAGTGAAGTGTGAATAGTACGAGGAGGATAAAAAAGAGAACTTTTCGATTCGCCATAGCAACGGAACAATTTAAGTTAAAATGCACGTTCTTATAACGGAGGTATGTTGTAAAACGTTCCGTACTAGAGTACATGGCAGCAAATGTAATGAATTGCGATTCGTCTTCTCTAACTTTAGGAGTCTGTGGTGCGAGTGGGGCTCTCGTGGCACGTACGCTCATCGCTCAGTTTTTAGAATACTCCTCGTGGCATCTAGAACTCATATTTACTAAAACAGCCGAGCAAGTTTGGCGTTACGAACTAGGCACGCCGCCGCCACAGGACAGTGCTCGGCTTACATTGCACTCAGTTTCGCAACTCACTGATGTACTGGCTTCGGGCTCCACCCCCTCACGGGGGATGATTGTAGCCCCTTGTTCTTTGGCAACGCTTGCAAAAATAGCGCACGGCATTGCAGACAACCTACTCACTCGTGCAGCGGATGTAACCATAAAAGAGCGCCGCCCTCTTATTCTTGTGCCTCGCGAATCGCCGCTCTCTGCCATTCATCTGCGCAATATGTTAGCGCTGGCAGAATTGGGGGTGTGCATAGCTCCACCCATGCTTACCTTATATACCAGACCCCAAGATATGCAACAGATGGTGGCAGAGTTCGCCGCACATATTCTTGCACTGGTAGGTATCTGCGTACCGCGCACGCAGTGGGGCGTATAGTATTTTTCCTACTTTTGTAGGCGTATAAAAGAAGTTTACACAGTAGGTGCGATGCTCGTTTGGCGCGACCCGAGTCAAGTAGAATTTGAGAACCCCGTAATTACCCTTGGTTTTTTTGATGGGGTGCATTTAGGACACATCCAATTACTACGGCAACTACAAAGCATCGGGGCAACACTTAAACGCCCTACCTTAGTCATCTCTCTTTGGCCACATCCTCGGATTGTACTGGGTAATGACCCCTGTAAATTGAAACTTCTCACAACACTTGACTACAAGACGCAACTCATTGCCGCCTCAGGAGTAGATGCTATGCTTGTTCTCAATTTTGATCTGGAGCTTGCCGCACTTGCCCCCTTAGAATTCCTCGAGGAGGTTCTTTACAAGAACTTTAACCCTTCTGCCTTTCTCATGGGCTACGATCACAGATTCGGGCATGGTGGTAAAGGAGATTTTGCTCTATTGCAAGAATTCGTCTCAAGAAAGGGAATTCCTGCCTATCTGGGTAGCCCACTTGCGATAGATGGTGTAACCGTCAGCTCTACACAAATTCGCTCCTTGCTTTTGCAGGGCGAGACTGAGCAGGCAGCTCGTGCCCTAGGACGAGACTATGGCTTCTATGGTACAGTAGTGCGAGGCAAACAGATTGGACACACAATAGGTTTCCCTACTGCCAATATACAACCCACGAGCGGCTGGCAGCTGCTGCCAGCATACGGCGTATATTCGGGGTATTGTATCTTACCTGATCTGTCTCCCACTGAAAAACGTGCAGCATTGATCAACGTAGGAACGCGACCTACGATTGACATTGACGGACACGTGTCTATAGAAGCATATATCCCCTCTCTGCATACCTCCATTTACAATCAGTCAATTTATGTCTCGTTCCATCACAAAATTCGGAACGAACTTAAGTTTGCGACACTCGATGCGCTACGGCGGCAAATCTCACAAGATTTGAAAGAACTCAAAGAGTTGTCGTAATACGCGCGTTTGCGCTTTTTGTGCTGCGCCATACGTTTAATTATTTATCAGATTGTTAGCATGTCGCGACCAGTACGAGTACGTTTTGCACCTAGCCCTACAGGCCCGCTTCATTTAGGAGGCGTTCGTACCGCCCTTTTTAATTACCTATTTGCTCGCCAAAATGGAGGGACGTTTATCCTTCGTATAGAAGATACCGATACGACACGCTACGTCCCAGGAGCAGAGGAGTATATATTTGAGTCATTGGAATGGTGCGGTTTCAAGATAGACGAGGGAATTCGTGAAGGCGGGAAATACGGTCCTTATCGCCAAAGCGACCGTAAAGCGATCTACCTGAAATACGCCGAACGACTTGTAGAAAGCGGATGGGCATACTATGCTTTTGATACGCCCGAATCCCTGACAGCCCTGCGCGAGGAGGCGGAAAAAAACGGAAGTAGCTTTGCTTACGGTCCACATACACGAGACTCGCTTCGAAATTCTCTTAACATGTGTCCCGCTGAAGTGGAGACGTTGCTACGCGAGACACAAGACTGGGTTATCCGATTCAAAATTCCGCGTGGCGAGACTATACAGATGCACGACCTAATACGCGGCGATATTAGTGTGCTCTCCGAAACATTGGACGACAAGGTACTGTACAAGTGCGCTGATCGGCTTCCCACTTACCATTTAGCCAACATTGTTGACGACTTCGAGATGGAAATCTCGCACGTAATACGTGGCGAAGAATGGCTGCCGTCGCTTCCGTTGCATTATTTGCTCTATCGCGCTTTTGGATGGACAGATCGCCAACCCGAATTTGCGCATCTCCCATTGATACTAAAACCTTCAGGAAATGGGAAGCTCTCTAAACGAGATGGCGATAAGCTTGGTTTCCCCGTTTTCCCTCTCGAATGGACTTCGCCTACTGGCGAACATTCGCACGGCTATCGTGAAGATGGCTACCTTCCTGAGGCGTTCTTGAATATGCTAGCTTTCTTAGGTTGGAATCCTGGAGATGAGGAGGAATTTTTGTCACTGGAACAGCTAATAGAGAAATTCTCGCTAGAGCGTGTAAGTAAGAACGGAGCACGCTTTGATCCTGAAAAAGCAAAGTGGTTCAACCACGTGCATTTAGCGAATGCACCTGCTGAGCATTTAATGCCCTACCTCGAAGCACTGCTACAAGCACATGGTGTTGAGGTAGATGATGAGCATAAACTACAAGCCATAAAGCTTGTACAAGAACGTCTGACCTTCCTCAGCGACTTGTGGAAGGAAACGGACTACTTCTGGAGTACACCCACCGCATACGAAGAGAAGGCAGTTAAGAAACATTGCAATGAGCAGACACCGAGTTATCTGCAAGCCATTCTTTCGCTCATAGACAAGACAAATCCGTTACAAGCAGAGCCATTAGAAGCTACCATAAAGGAGCACATTGCTGCAAATAGCCTCCCAATGGGCAAGGTGATGAATGCGCTTCGTTTGGCACTTGTGGGCGAATCGCGTGGGATAGATGTAGCAACTATCATGGCGTTTATTGGTAAAGAAGAGACAATGCGTCGTATAAAAGCGTTTGTTACATTCCTTGCACAATAGCCATGCACAGAAAACAGGCAACGTACTAAAAACAGAAGAAACGGGAGGCAATGCTTCCCGTTTCTTGTCTCGTAGAAAAATACGATTAGGTCACCGTTGCAAAAATTCGGTGTCTCATCTGAGATGTATCACGAAGTAGTAAAGGCATTATCCACAAACAGGTATGGAAAAAGAAATATGCATTATTGGCAACAGATGCCTAAAAGAGATTGACTTGTGAGAAGAACTCATAATCATGGTAGCGATACACCCCGTTAGGGGCGTATCACTACACGGTTTTTATCTGTCTATGCAGGAAATGTAAGGAGGTACTAGAATAATCCTGTAATATTCCCGTCGTTATCTATATCGATTTTCTCGGCAGATGGTGTTGGCGGCAACCCTGGCATGCGCATTATTTGCCCTGTAATAGGGATAATAAATTCTGCCCCAGCGGCAATTTCAATATCTCGCACAGTTACCACGAAATCCTTCGGACGCCCGAGCAGATCTGGGTTGTCTGAAAGCGACTTCTGTGTTTTAGCAATACAAACGGGAAGCTTGTCTAAACCGAGATCGTAAACTGTTTTTAGTGCCGCTTTGGCTTGTGCTGTATAATCTACCGCCTTTGCGCCGTAGACCTTACTTGCTATAGTTTCAATCTTTTTCTCTGGTGTCCACCCCCAGTCATAGAGTGGAGTGAATGATGCCGTGCACTGTTCTGCTACCTTGATCACCATCTCGCCCAATGCTTCTGCTCCTTTACCACCTGCGCCCCATACATCTGCAAGCACGCACGGTACGCCAAGTGCGCTGCACGCGTTTTCGATATACTTTAACTCCTCTTCGGTATCCGTTGCAAAACGGTTTATGGCAACTACAGGACAGATACCAAACAGTGCCATATTCTCTAAGTGCTTCTGGAGATTACCAATCCCTTTGGCAAGGTTTTCAACATTAGGCGTTGATAGCTCTTTCAGCGATTGTCCGCCATGATACTTAAGCGCCCGCACTGTGGCTACGAGTACTACTGCGTCGGGGTGTATGCCTGCCGATTTGCACTTGATGTCCATAAACTTCTCCGCCCCAAGATCAAACCCGAAGCCTGCCTCCGTGACAACAAACTCGCTGTGGCTCATTGCCATCTTTGTCGCAATGACCGAGTTCGTGCCCTGAGCAATGTTAGCAAATGGACCACCGTGAATGATGGCGGGTGTACCCTCTAGCGTCTGTACGAGGTTCGGCATTATCGCATCCTTCAGCAATGCTGCCATAGCGCCCTCCGCATGTAGGTCGCGTGCATAGATGGGCTTTTTGTCGTAAGTATAACCGACGAAGATATTACCAAGTCTCCGTTTCAAATCCATAAAATCTTCAGCAAGACAGAGTATTGCCATAACTTCTGATGCCGCCGTGATATCAAATCCCGTTTCGCGGGGAATGCCCGAAGCGGTTCCTCCTAACCCTACGATAATGGTACGCAAAGAACGATCATTCATATCCATCACACGACGCCAACTTACCGTGCGCGGATCGATGCCCAACGAGCGAGATTTACTTTGAATATTGTTGTCAATGAGTGCTGCAAGCAGATTGTGAGCTTTTTCTATAGCAGCGAAGTCGCCTGTAAAGTGAAGGTTTATATCCTCCATCGGGAGTACTTGCGAATATCCCCCGCCTGTAGCTCCCCCTTTTACGCCAAATACGGGACCTAATGACGGCTCGCGCAATACAACCGTCGTTTTCTTTCCAAGGCGATTCATGGCTTGCGCTAAGCCGATAGAAACTGTAGTTTTTCCCTCTCCTGCTGGTGTGGGAGAAATGGCAGATACGAGCACGAGGCGCGCATCATTTAATTTCTTGCGATCCAGATATTTGAGAGGTATCTTTGCCTTATACTTCCCATAGGGGATAATATCGTCTTTCGGTAATCCTAGGGACTCCGCAATTTCAGTGATAGGTCGCATAGTAGCGCCATGGGCAATCTCTAAATCCGTCATCGTCTTTCACGTGTTTATATTACGCAGCTTTTTGCTATTCAAACTAACTTTGCATAGTTTTTCTTTATAACTGATCGCTATGCGCTTTGTTCGCTTTCTCCTTTTCTTTTTCCTTGTAGCCTTCGCAGCAGGTCTTCTATTATCTAGTTGTCGCACAACAACGCAATCTTTGGAGTTTCCTATAGGGTGCGCACCTCTTCCGCGTTTGG
>CAUVMY010000013.1:0-13800 GCA_963552845.1 uncultured Bacteroidia bacterium | reverse complement strand
GTCACCAAAAAAGCGAAGGATGCGCTCACTGTTTCGTATTCGCCAGAGATGAAGAAAACGGTATAGATACCAACGTTGTACGCAAGACTGCATCTTTTTATTCGCCACTGGAGCGAAACCGTAAGGGGGATTGGAAGATTCCATCAGGGAGCATGCTCATGACCTGTTTTTCCTCCGACTTCTTCATCGAAGAGATGGATGTTTGGCGCAATGAGGCTTGGCAGATGATGCAGATGCGCGAGGATCTGACATTTTACATGATAACCAAACGCCCTGAACGAATTAGCTCCTGTTTACCACCCTACTGGGAAAAGATAAAAGCGCGCATATTTGTAGGTTGTACAATGGAAAATCAGCAGCGCGCAGACGAACGCCTGATGCTCTTTAACGCTACTCCACTTGTGCATAGAGAAATAATTGTAGAACCTATGCTTACGCCTATCAATTTTCATGGCACATTGAGTGGTATAGAAAAAATTACTGTAGGCGGAGAAACTGGACGCGGAGCACGTCCTTGCCGCTACGAATGGATACTAGACCTACGGCGTCAGTGCCAAGAGGCAGGTGTTGGTTTCTATTTCATGCAGACTGGCGGGAATTTCTACAAGGATGGGAAAAACTACAGACTCCCGCGACATTTACAATTAGCACAAGCAGCTAAAGCTAATATCAACTTGCCCAGCTACTCGGCAGATTGATTTTCTCGGTGTTAGCCCCTTTAATCGCCACCCCTCATTTGTTGGCGTAGTTTGCCGCATATATTCTAACGCTCGTCTGCGCGCAAGCAACCTATAGATCACCACAAAACCCCTATAGGGGTACGAGGCACAAATCGCCTATCTTTGCAATAGGAATAAGGGGGCGAGGATGATTTCTTTAGATCACGTAGGGGTACGCTTTCAAGGCGAGGAATTGTTTTCAGACATATCGTTGTTGATAGGTGCACGCGATCGTATAGGGCTTGTGGGACGCAATGGAACAGGGAAGAGTACCCTATTCCGAGTAATTTGTGGTGAACTAGAGCCCAGCGAAGGCAAAGTAGCACGAGCAGCCGATCTGGCTATTGGACATTTGGCACAGCACATCGCATACACAGATACACGAAGCATATTGGAGGAGACGCTTTCTGCATTTGGCGAATTAAAAGCCTTGGAAGCAAAAATAGAGCACCTAGAAGCATTATTGCAGAGCGGGCAATACCGAGATGCCGACGAAGCTACAGAAATGGCAGTACGCTTGGCAGAACTTACCGAACGGCATCATCTGATGGGCGGCGCACAACAAGAGGCACAAGCCGAACAAACGCTACTCGGTCTGGGATTCGAACGAGAGCAATTTTCACAGCCCACCTCTACACTAAGTGGTGGCTGGCGCATGCGTGTAGAACTTGCAAAAATTCTCTTGGCAGAAGCCGATCTTTTACTCCTTGATGAGCCGACAAACCACTTAGATATTGAGTCTATCCAGTGGTTGGAAGACTACCTAAAGGAGTATCGGGGTGCCCTAGTGCTTATTTCGCACGATAGACGTTTCTTAGATACCGTGACGAATAAAACCGTAGAAATATCGCTCAAGCGAGCCTATTCGTTCAATGTGCCTTACACGAAATTCAAAGCTTTACGTGCCGAGCAGCGAGAACAGCAACTCGCAGCCTACGAAAATCAGCAAGAGTTGATAGAAAAGACGGAGGATTTCATCGAGCGGTTTCGTTACAAGCCAACCAAATCTAACCAAGTGCAAGCACGCATAAAGCAGCTCGAGAAATTGGAACGCATTGAGGTTGAAGAGGAGGATAATGCACAGATTCATGTGCGCTTCCCTGATGCTCCACGTTCGGGCGATGTTGTAGTCTCCGCGCACGATGTAACAAAACAGTTTGGCGATCACGTAGTATTTCGAGAGGCGAATATTACAATTCGGCGTGGCGAAAAGGTTGCTTTTGTAGGGCGTAACGGAGAGGGTAAAACAACATTAGTGCGTTGTATCAAAGGCGAATTACCCTACGAATCGGGGGAATTAAAACTGGGGCACAATGTACTGTTGGGGTATTTTGCACAGAACCAAAAAGCAGTGTTGAATCCCGAGCGTACTGTTTATGATACCATCGATGAGGTAGCCACGGGCGATATTCGCACTAAGATTCGCGACATTCTTGCCGCTTTTCTTTTTCGTGGCGAAGACGTCGATAAAAAGGTACAGGTGCTCTCGGGTGGCGAACGCAATCGGTTGGCGATGGCAAAACTAATGCTCCGTCCGTACAACCTCCTGATCTTGGATGAACCCACGAACCATCTGGATATGCAAGCAAAGGATGTACTGAAACAAGCCTTGCTAAAATACAACGGGACACTAATTCTGGTGTCGCACGATCGCGATTTTCTAGATGGGCTCGTAGACAAAGTCTATGAGTTCTCGCACGGGCGCGTATACGAACACCTTGGGGGCATCAATGTTTTTCTTGAACATCGACGTATGCAGGGGCTCGAGGAGCTGAATCAGGCGCGTGCTAAGAAAGAGAACGACAAGAAAGCAAAAGGCGGGACGGAAAAGAGCGCGGGTGAAAAGTGGAAACAAAAGAAGCAATACGAGAACGAACTCAATAAACGCCGCAAATCCATTGCACGCCTAGAGGAACAGAGTGCCGTATATGAGGCACAACTCAAAGCATTGGAAGAGCAGATGGCACAACTGAATGAAAACTCGGATACTAAAACGCTAGTACAAGAATACGAGAAGATACAAGCTGCGAATACCTCCCTATTGAAACAGTGGGAAGAAGAGAGCTACGAACTAGAGATTATCGAGAATGAAGGACTACCAGAATAGCCATAACGGCGCTCCGCCACAACGTTTTTATCACCAAAAGAAAATCTCTGCGGAGATTATTTATGGGCTTCATCCGATTATGGAAGCTCTAGATGCTGGGCAAGAGCTAGAGCGTATCGTGCTCCGTAAAGGGCTTTCCGCCGAACAACTACCTAACATTACGCGCAGAGCCAAGGAGCGCGGAATCCCCGTACAGTACGTCCCTGCGGAATGGTTCATACGTCTTGGTAGCCGAAACCATCAAGGCGCTATTGCTTTTGTTGCGGTGATTGAGTACCAGAACATCGAATGGATTTTGCCCAAAATCTACGAAAGTGGAGAAGATCCACTCGTGGTTGTTGCGGGAGGTATTACAGACGTGCGTAACCTAGGAGCAATAGTACGTACCGCCGAATGTGCTGGCGCTCATGCACTCGTAGTACCTAGTACAGGAGGCGCACAAATCAACGCGGATGCTGTAAAAACGAGCGCTGGTGCTTTAGCCCATTTCCCTGTGGCACGCACAAGAAGTCTGAAACAGACTTGTGAGTATTTGAAGGCATCTGGACTACGACTTGTTGCAGCGACCGAACACGGAGAAACATACTACCAACGCGCTAATCTTGAAGGACCACTAGCATTAATACTGGGCGATGAGGGTAAAGGAGTTCCTGAAGAACTTTTAGCGCTTTGTGACGAAAAGGTTCGCATCCCATTACATGGACAAATAAGTTCGTTAAACGTCTCAGTGGCAGCGGGCATTTTATTATATGCCATTGAGAGTCAGCGCCACAAACAGTAAAGAAACAGGGAGTAATGCGAATTGTTGTGGACAGTGCAATCCCGTACATTCGTGGATTGCTAGAGCCATTTGCGGAGGTTGAATATAGAGAAGGGCGGGCGATAGATGCCGAGGTTTGCAAAAAAGCAGATGCCCTTCTGGTGCGTACACGTACTCAGTGCAACGCAGCACTACTGGCGGGAAGTACAATACGTTTCATCGGTACAGCAACCATTGGTACAGATCACATAGATCGTACATACTGTACAGAACACGGAATAACCGTTGTCAATGCTCCTGGCTGCAATGCATGGGGAGTAGTGCAGTGGGTAGTTAGTATACTAGCTCAAATCAATCAGCATGCTACATTTGCTCTTACCGAACGTCCCATCGGCATCGTAGGCTGCGGAGCAATAGGCGAACGTTTAGCACGCCTCCTAGAGATATTTCACATCCCCATTTTCCGTTGCGACCCATTTTTGGAAACAGAAGCACCTTTTCGTTATACATCGTTAGAACGAATTGCACGCGAGTGTTCCATTATCACTGTGCACACCCCACTCACACACGACGGAGCACACCCCACCTATCACTTACTGGATGCTGCTTTTTTTCGCAGCTTAAAGCAAAAACCCTATATCCTACATGCAGCACGTGGCGGTATAGTCGATGACTACGAGCTGTACGAGGCTGCTCTGTATCGTCGTATAGCGGGGTATTACCTTGATGTTTACGAAGACGAACCTGATGTAGCACCTGCTCTGTTGGAAACGGCTAAATTGGCTACGCCGCACATAGCAGGATACAGTATAGAAGGAAAGCTCGCCGCAAGCAGGGCTATCGTGAAAGCCGTGGGGAAATTTTTCGGATGGCAAGTAAGCGAGCCTCAGTTGGAAGAAAAGGAGCCTAAGACCTTCATCGTAGGTCATTCGATAGGCGACCTCGCCCGTACGTACGACATTGTACACGACTCACGAACCCTGAAAAGTGCACCACAGCAACTAGAACAATTACGAACACAGTACGTCTTTCGGCACGATTTTCGTAACTACCAATTTGGAAATCAAGCTTTAGAGCGCTTGGTTCAAGACGATTGCTAAACAACATTGAAATAACCTGAAGATCTAACGGGTTGTCTCTATTTTGTAGTTTGCACAGCTAAAAATAATTAGCAATGCATTGGAACTAAATAGATACTTGTCTATATAGTTGATTGTAAGGTGTTTTGAACACATAGAGACGCAATGCATTGCACCTGCAAACTCGCCATCAGAGGAGAGAGTAATTTGTACTGATAGGTCTATATCAACCTACGTACATTCTTTTTTTACGGGGAAAAACTTATCTTTGGCAAAAAGATACGCAACAGAATAACAAAGGAGTATGCAATATCGCGAAGACGTGCCACTCGTCTCACAACTTAATAAATGGTTTGGATTCGAAAAGTTTAAGGGACATCAGGAGGCTATAATCCGCAATTTACTTCAAGGTCGAGATACATTTGTTCTAATGCCAACAGGGGGCGGGAAATCTCTTTGCTACCAGCTCCCTGCACTCATATTACCAGGTACCGCAATCGTTGTATCGCCCCTTATTGCCCTGATGAAGAATCAGGTCGATCGCCTGCGAGCTTCCTGTGCTAATGACAACATTACACATTTTTTGAACTCGTCACTACTAAAAAAGCAAATTACACAAGTAAAAGACGATGTGTTAAGCGGCGTTACGAAACTACTTTATGTTGCGCCCGAAACACTTACCAAGGAAGAAAACATCCAGTTCCTGAAGCAGGCCACCATCTCTTTTTACGCCATAGATGAAGCACACTGTATTTCAGAATGGGGGCACGATTTCCGACCAGAATATAGACGAATACGTCACTTCATTGACCAGATTGGTCATGCTCCCGTAATTGCACTAACTGCCACCGCAACACCGAAAGTACAAGACGACATTCAGAAGAATTTAGGTATGAACGATGCCGTGGTCTTCCGCTCATCATTCAATCGTCCGAACCTATTCTATGCTGTTCGCCCAAAATTTGATGCCACAAAGGAAATCACCAAATACATAAAAGACAACCCAGGGAAGTCGGGCATTATCTATTGCATTAGCCGAAAACGTGTAGAACAACTAGCTAGCGTATTACAACTCAATGGTATACGTGCCTTACCATACCACGCAGGACTAGATACCAAAACGCGCTCGTACAATCAGGATGCCTTCCTACAAGAAGAATGCGATGTGATAGTGGCTACTATTGCCTTCGGCATGGGGATTGACAAGCCCGATGTTCGCTACGTAATCCACTATGATATGCCAAAGAGTCTGGAGGGTTACTACCAAGAAACTGGACGTGCAGGGCGTGATGGGCTTGAGGGGCAATGCATTGCTTTCTATTCGGAAAAAGATGTACAACGTCTAAGTCATTTCTTCCTGAGCAAATCATTGCCAGAGCAGGAGATCGGAAAACAGCTTTTACTAGATACAACCTACTATGCGCAGGGCGGCGACTGCCGACGCAAAATGTTACTTCAGTACTTCGGCGAGCAGTACAACGAACCCAATTGCGAACACTGCGATAACTGCTGTAGCGAACAACAGCACTTTGATGGGAAGGAAGATCTGTTGCAACTCCTACAGCTCCTACAAGAGATCGGCGAGGGTTTCCGAGCCAGCTACTTAGTCAATGTGCTCCGCGGCATCAAGACACAAGACTCGGAGATCTATGAGCATGCCAAACTTTCACTATTTGGCGCGCGTAAGGAGGAAAGCGAGTTCTTCTTGGGAAGTATCGTGCGACAAGCTATTCTGCACGGATTTATTAAAAAAGATATCCAACAATACGGATTGCTCTACCTTACAGAGAAAGGAAAGGACTTTATAGACAATCCGTATTCCATCCAATTAGTGCGTGACCACGAATACAACCAAGAAGATCAGGACGAGGATGCCATTATTCCTACCGAAAGTGCTGGGACAGACACAGTCCTCTTCCAGATGCTAAAAAATCTTACGCACGACGAGGCAAAAAAATATAAGGTACAGCCTTTTGTAATATTTCAAGATGTATCGTTGGAGGAGATGACTATCCACTATCCTATCACCCTCGAGGAGCTTCAGAATATTACGGGGGTGAGTGCTAGTAAAGCACGTCGATATGGTCAACCCTTCATAAATCTCATAAAACAATACGTGGAGGAGAACGAGATTGAGCGTCCTTCCGATTTCGTGATGAAGGTAGCCCCCTCGCGATCGCAGCAAAAAGTTACACTTATCCACTCCATTGACCGTAAGATGGATTTGGATGAGCTTGCCGAAATGCTCCACCTCGAACGCAATGAGCTACTTACTGAGATAGAGAACCTAGTAATCAATTCGGGCTTAAAGCTAAATATTGGGTATTATGTAGACGAGGTAGTAGATCCCGATATCCAACATGATATTTACGACTACTTCCAAAAAGAAGCTACCTCACTCAGTTTACAGGAAGCTTGCGAAGCACTCAAAGATTTACACCTCGACGAGGATGAAATCCGTCTCGTACGCATAAAGTATTGTTCGGAAATGGCAAACTAACAATGCAATTGCGTTGATGGAAAAGCTAAAAGCACGAATCTAACTACGGGTTTCGGATGAATCATTTTCTCCGCCCACTAGATAGTGTTGGGCGCTATATTTTGTTTCTACGCGAAGTGTTTCACTACCCAGGACGTTGGCGCGTCTTCCGTCAACGATTAGTACGCGATATTTGGGAACTCGTAATGAGTTCCGTGACTCTCGTTCTTCTTAGTTCTTTCTTTGTGGGAGCTGTTATTGCCTTGGAAGGAGCTATCAATCTCAACTACCCTATTTTACCCAAATATCTCGTAGGATTGGGAACGCGCGATGTCCTTTTCCTCGAATTTAGTTCTACACTCACTGCTCTACTCCTCGCAGGCAAAGTGGGAGGGAGTATAGCCTCGGAAATCGGCTCTATGCGTATTACCGAGCAAATAGATGCACTCAACGTAATGGGCATAAACTCAGCCGCCTACCTCGTACTTCCGAAGTTGGTAGCTGCTCTTATCTTTTTCCCCGTTCTAACGCTTATGAGTATGATTGTAGGCTTGGTAGGAGGGGCAATTACTGGCGAAGTTACAGGGATGGTCTCTCTTATAGACTACACTGAGGGGCTACGCATTTTTTTCAAACCATACTATATCAACTACGGCTTATCAAAAATGGTGGTCTTCGCCTTCATCATCGTCACAATTCCAGCTTTTTGGGGATACTATGTAGAGGGAGGCGCTTTTGAAGTAGGACGCGCTAGTACAAAAGGCGTTGTAGTGACCTGTATACAGATTATCGTGCTTAATCTTATCCTCACGCAAATTTTGCTGTTATGATTGAAGCACGCGATCTGGAAAAAGGTTTTGCAGAAAAAACCGTTTTACGGCGTATCAACGTTGTCTTTGAACCTGGGAAGACCAATCTAGTAATTGGAAAGAGTGGATCAGGAAAAACGGTACTCCTAAAAATTTTAGCAGGACTTATTGAACCTGATTATGGCGAGATCCTCTTTGAGGGCAAAAGTGTCGCAGAGATGAGTAAACGCGAGCGACAAAATATCCAACAAAAAACAGGGATGCTCTTTCAAGAAGGAGCACTGTTCGATTCTCTGAGTGTCGGACAGAATGTCACATTTCCGCTTCTTCTGCATACCAACATGTCTGAGCGCCAAGCCATGAAACGTGCTCTTGAGTGTTTGGAACGAGTAAACCTAGACGGAGTCTATAATCAGTACCCTGGCGACCTCAGTGGCGGGATGCGCAAACGAGTAGCTATAGCGCGTGCAATTGCCAACGAACCTAAGTTTTTATTCTGCGACGAGCCCAATTCTGGTCTCGACCCGCAAACAGGCCTACTGATAGATAACCTAATCCATTCTATTACGCACGATCTCAATATTACGACCATCGTCAATACGCACGACATGAACTCGGTTTTGGGAATTGGGGATCACGTCGTATTTCTGAGTGAAGGGTATCTGATATGGGAAGGGTGCGGTTCAGACATTCTTACCACGCATGATGAAGCATTGAACCGCTTTGTTTTCGCTACTCCATTGGCGAAAAAGCTCTTAGAGAAAAGCTAAAAACTTTGCGCCACCTAGCAAAAGTTCCCGTCGCAAAAGCAAAATAAGTGAGGTTTATTACACCTTGCTTTACTCTCGCTCCTTATGTTTTTGCGAGAAAGTTCGTCGTATTCTTAATTGAGGCGATGATGAAAAGCTAAACAGCATACTATTACCTCCTCATCTCCATCTTGCTTTCAGCGTAAAACCTACGCAGTTCTATGCGCTATACACGTCTTCCCCTTTCGCAGAGATACGAATTTAGAAAGTAGGAGCTTTTTTAGAAAAAAAATAGATAGTGTCTACTAGAATATGGAGAGTATGTTCTATTCATTTAGCGAATTTATCTACTAAAGGTGTATCGAAACGCGGCAAATCCATTAAACTTCATATTGCGTCTTCTACACACAAAGTTATCCGATTATTTACTCCGCTGATTATCAATATCAAAAAGCTTCTCGCAACACTTAACTGTTAACTTTTAATTCTTAACTATGTGTCATTGGAATTTGCTCTTTCGCTTAAAAAGCCTACTCTATCCTTCCAGTGCACTCGCTCCAGAGACAATCTCTAAGATTTCATTCGTAATAGCGGCCTGACGCGCCTTGTTGTATTCCAATGTAAGTTCATCAACCAACGTATTGGCGTTGTCAGTAGCTTGCGACATAGCCGTCATGCGAGCACCGTGTTCCCCCACATAGTTATTTAGCAAGCACGTATGTAACTGTAATCGTACAAAGTACGACAGCGTATAGCCAAAAAATGAAGACGCATCTGGCTCAAATATATATTCGTGCTTTACAACAGCTGAAGACGATGGTGGAATACAAGGCAAAAGTACCTCACTTGTCGGTGTTTGTAGTGCAGCACTATAAAACTTATTATAGCATATTAAAACGCGCGAATACCTCCCTTCAATAAAAGCTTGTACGAGACGCTCAAAAAGTTCTTGTGTCAACTCAAATGACGGGCGATCCACCATTGTCTCATTGATATAAACGGGTGCTAGCGCTTTAAGACCATCTGCTGTCTTTCTTCCTAAAGCAAAAAGTTCAACTTCGTGCCCAGCTGTTTTTTCCTTAGCAACTCGTCGGAGTGCATAGTCTACAATATTTGCATTATAACCTCCACATAGCGACGAGTTGGATGCAAGCACTACTACCGCAATAGGCGCTTCCTCATTCACTACTTTCATTAACGGGTGAGAAAACTCTCCACACGCCGTCATAGCAATTGCCATAGTATCGCGATACTTATCTAGATAACGCTGAAACTGCATTGTCTGCTCCTGTGCCTTGTGAAACTTTGCAGCAGAGACGACTTTCATAGCACTCGTAATCTTTCGTGTAGATTTTACAGAGCCTATACGTATGCGAATATCTTTCAGACTAGCCATTACATCTTGCGAGATTACAAACAAAAGAGTTCTCTGTGTTCATCGCACGATGAATACAGAGAACCTCATTTTCTTTTATTCAAACACTATTTCTTTTCTAGAAACGAAGCCAACAACTGTGCAAATACTTGCTCTATTGCGTTTGTGCACTCATCATCGTAAATGCCAGTACCGAGTTTATCTAAAATGTCTCGTTTAGAAGTACGCATCTCTTCCAAGAAAATCTTTTCAAACTCACGTACTCTGTTCACAGGGACATCCTTAAACAAGCCCTTTGTACCACAATAAATTACAGCTACTTGCTCTCCGACAGGCACAGGACTATACTGCGGTTGCTTCAAGAGTTCTACATTCTTTGCTCCCTTATCTAAGACGCTCTTTGTGGCAGCATCCAGATCAGAGCCAAACTTAGAGAATGCTTCCAGTTCACGATACTGTGCCTGATCAAGCTTCAAGGTACCTGCTACCTTCTTCATAGATTTTATTTGTGCATTCCCTCCGACACGAGATACCGAGATACCAACGTTGATGGCGGGACGCACCCCCGCATTGAAAAGCGTAGACTCAAGGAAAATCTGCCCGTCTGTAATAGAGATCACATTCGTAGGAATGTAAGCAGACACGTCGCCAGCCTGCGTTTCTATAATAGGCAATGCCGTAAGCGAACCGCCACCTTTTACCATTGGGCGCAACACCTCGGGCAGATCATTCATTTGCTCTACCACTTCTTGCGACTCTATAATCTTTGCTGCACGCTCCAGAAGTCGGCTATGCAAATAGAAGATATCGCCAGGGTATGCTTCGCGTCCTGGTGGACGACGGAGCAACAAGGAGACTTCACGGTAAGAAACTGCCTGTTTAGAGAGATCGTCATACACCACTAAGGCATCGCGCCCCGTATCGCGGAAGAATTCTCCTATAGTAGCTCCTGCAAATGGCGCAAAATACTGCAAAGCAGCCGTTTCTGATGCCGTAGCCGATACGATTATTGTATACGGCATTGCCCCCGCCTCTTCCAGCGTTTTGGCAATATTGGCAACAGTAGACCCTTTCTGTCCTATGGCAACGTAGATGCAGTATACTGGCTTACCTTGTTCATAAGCGGTACGCTGATTGATAATTGTATCAATTGCAATAGCAGTCTTCCCCGTCTGACGGTCACCAATGATCAACTCGCGCTGACCACGTCCGATCGGGATCATTGCATCCACAGCCTTAAGCCCCGTCTGCAACGGCGACTTTACTGGCTGACGAAATACCACGCCAGGTGCTTTGCGCTCAAGAGGGAGTTCATACAATTTACCTTCTATGGGACCTTTACCATCAATTGGCTCACCGAGAGTGTTAACAATACGCCCTAACAAACCTTCGCCTACAAGCACAGATGCGATTCGGTTGGTACGTCGTACGCGCTGTCCCTCTTTAACTAACGAGTCATCACCTAAAAGAACAACACCCACGTTATCCTCTTCTAGGTTTAATACTACGCCGCGCACACCAGACTCGAAATCAACCAACTCATTGGCTTCAACCCCTCGCAGACCATACAAACGTGCAATACCGTCGCCCACTTCTACGACGCGCCCGATCTCCTCGAAATCCTTTTCTACGTTCAAGCCCAACAATTCCTGAGACAAGATCTCCGAAATCTCTGAAGCCTTAATTTCCGACATAACACACAATCTTTCGATTAGATTACAATTCAGACAACATATTTCGCAGTTCGCCTGCTATGCTACAATCTAACAAACTATCGTTTACTTCTACTGTAAACCCGCCTATCAGATTGCGATCCTCGCTATAGTTGACCTCAACTTGCTTACCGAAGCGCTGTTGTAAGAAAGCTTCTAAGCGCTCTTGCATACGCTTCGGCAGTTCTGTACTTGTTTCAACATGAGCGTGGACAATGCCAAATTTTTGACTGTATAGGAGGCGGAACATCCGCAATGCACGTTCCAAATATACTGCACGCTGATGCTTATACATCAACTGAGTAAACGGGAGCAAAACAGGGGCAACGCGTTCCACCATGCGTTCCACAAAACGCAATTTGTCTGCCTCCTCTACGACAGTACTATGAAGCATTTTGTGAAACTCGCCTCCTAAACGCATAAGCACTTCTACCAAAAGTCCTGCTGCGTCGTAATAGGCACGTCCTTTCTGTGTATCGCCACCTACAGCGGAGAGTAACGCTTTCGCATACCGCACCGAAACTCGCCCTTCGTTCATATTTATTCAGACCTTCTGGAATTACAGGCTACAGCTGTGTAACGGCTATAAAGCACAACTAGGCTTGATTCGTCGCTCTAGGCGCAGCAAGCATCTCATCAAGAACACGATCGAGATAACGCTCTTGCTCGTCATTTGTAGCAAGACGCTCGCGCAATATGCGCTCCGTGGTTTTTACAACCAACACGCGCACTTCGTTTCGTAACTCGCGACGTATCGCCTCTTGCTCGAGTCGCATGTTTTCGCGTGCTTGTTGCGTTATTCGTTCCACTTCTTCTCGCGCTTGTTCCCGTGCTTCTGTCAAAAGTTGTTCGCGTTGCGAACGAGCTTCTGCTAAAAACAGCTCGCGTTCTTTTCTTGCTTCTGCTTCTAAAGTTTGACGCTGTTCACCCCACTGCTCTAGTTCCAAACGATGCCGCTCAGCATTTTCTAGCCCTTCTGCAATAGTCTTCTCTCGGTTCTCGAGCCCCTGTAAAATTGGTTTCCACGCAAACTTACGTAGAATGACCAAGATAAGGCCGAAGGCCACGACCATCCAGAAGAATAGACCGAAATCTGGGGTTATTAAGCTCATCCCCTCGCGACTCCTAACCTACTAAGAACAACACCAATACGGCTGCGATAATGGCAAAGAATGCCAAACCTTCGATAAGTGCCGCGGCTACAATCATATTTGAACGAATATCGCCTGCTGCTTCGGGTTGGCGTGCGATAGCTTCCAACGCCTGTACACCAATACGGCTGATCCCTAAAGCTGCACCAATTACCACGATACTTGCTGCAAACGCCGCTCCCATCTTAGCCAATGCTACCATTGCTGCTGCATCCATCTCTACTCTACCTTTATTTATTGTTCCGTTTCAAAAAATACATCCAAAATCAAAAAGACTAATTCTGTAACATCCCTTTTGTTTGTAGCAAGTTCTCAAAGAATTAGCTTACTCATGCTCGTCGTGTCCCTCAGTAGCCATACCAAAATACATTGCACTCAGCATTGTGAAAACGTAGGCTTGGATGAACGAGACCAAAATATCGAGGAGTGTCATAAACACGGCAAAAATCAGCGACAAAATACTTACCCCGTAAGCCGCAATCGCGTTCATCGTACCAAAAAGAAAAATCATGCTGAAAAAGACCAACACAATCATGTGTCCCGAGAGCATGTTAGCAAAAAGTCGGATCATAAGCACGATAGGCTTCGTAATCATGCCCGAAAGCTCTACTATCGGCATTAACGGGATAGGAAGTTTTAGAAAAGTCGGTACTCCAGGAGTATTAAAGGCATGTCCCCAGTAGTGTTTATTTCCACTCAGTGTAGTAATCACAAAAGTGAACAACGCCAACACCATTGTTACAGTGATGTTACCCGTTAAATTTGCTCCTGCAGGAATGATTGGCACAAGCCCAAGTAGGTTACAGAAGAGAATAAAAAAGAAGATGGTGAGGAGAATGGGCATAAAACGGTTCAATTTT
>CAUVMY010000012.1:0-14337 GCA_963552845.1 uncultured Bacteroidia bacterium | reverse complement strand
GAACCGCTGTTACAAGGATGAAAACCTTGCGTCCTAACCCCTAGACGAACGGGCCACACACTTTCTGTACTCCCTAACCCAACTGCAAAGATATAACTCTTTTTTATTTCCACAAAATCAATGTCATGCTTTTTCGCAAGAGTTTTTTTTAATCACTTACAATCAACATGATACAGAGAATAGAACTTAACATTTGTGCCATATATAGGCAGTAAAGGCATCGTTACTTGAAGGTATAACGCACGTATGTTCCTGCATTCCACCAGCCACTTACCGTGCCAAAGAGATTGATAATAGGGCTGATATCTGCCCCTATGGCAATGGGAGCTTTCTCGAATACATATTCTACCCCTCCCACTCCATCAAGTCCTGCGTATGCCTTGTTCGTTTTAGGCACACCAGTAAACGGATTGTAACCATCGCTTGTCTGAAAGGCCAGATGACCGCCTCCGCCAATATACCAGCGCAGCCCTGGCACTCCACTTATCATAAAATGATGCTCGTATAAAGCTGTCGTACCAAAACCAAAATCACCAACATGCACTAGACCTTCTACAGCCGACGCATCGTTGATAAAGTATTTTATCGTACCACTCATCCAAGGAGAACCGATTTTAACACCTAGACCTAGGTCGTAATGATATTGCGCCTTTGCTACGCGTGGGAGAAAAAGGACTAGTCCTACTAGCAAAAAGAAGATTAAAAAATTGCGTTTCATCTGCATTGTTTGGATAAGAAAATATACTCAGACCTACCTTTATATAACGATGGGAGTACAATTTACGTGCCCACTGCGTGAAAAATCTTGCATTCAAAAGAGAAAAGACGTAGCAAAACCCTAATTAAGCGTTCTAAAAATACCATCGGTGAGATAGAGCGCACTACGTCTCTAAAGTCTCTCTCATAAAGACAAAACAGACCAGTACATTGTCCCACAATACTACTCATTAGTTTTTTGCTAGCCGAAGCACCTCAGGAGCTATTTGGTCAAGAGGCAAGATCTTTTCAGCGGCATTTAACTTAATTGCCTCTTTGGGCATACCAAATACCACGCAAGTTTGCTCGTCTTGGGCAATCGTACGAGCGCCCGCATCTTTCATTTCACGCAGCCCTTTTGCTCCGTCGTCGCCCATCCCAGTCATAATCACTCCGATGGCATTTGCCCCCGCATAGCGCGCCGTGCTTCGGAATAAGACATCTACCGATGGTCTGTGTCTATTTACCAAAGGTCCCTCACGAGTCTCAACATAATACTTTGCTCCAGAACGTTTCAAAAGGACGTGGAAATTGCCAGGTGCTATCAGTGCTTGCCCTCGGAGTACGGCATCGTTATTTGATGCTTCTTTTACCGTAATAGCACATATTTCATTGAGGCGTTTAGCAAACGATGTTGTGAACTTTTCGGGCATGTGTTGCACAATAACAATTCCTGGGCAATCAACAGGCATTTGTTTTAGAAAGACAGTCAGTGCTTCTGTTCCACCCGTAGATGCACCCACCGCCACGACCAGCTCTGTGGTTTTAATCATACTCGTGTTGAGATGCGCGGCTGGGAGAATTGCGTCTGCCGAGTACTTTGGTCCCACGTGATGGGGTTCTAGGGCAATTTTATAACGCCTCACCCGTGCGTATGCAGCAGCTTTTACCGCATCACAGATTTTAATGCGCGACTCTTCGATAAATTGCCGCGTATTCATCTGCGGTTTTGTAATGATCTCTACCGCCCCGAGCTCGAGGGCTTTCATCCCGGTAATTGTGCCCTGCTCCGTAAGACTGGAAATGATCACAACGGGGATGGGGTGTTGACTCATAATCTTCCGCAGGAAGGTAAGCCCATCCATACGTGGCATTTCTACATCGAGCGTTATCACGTCAGGTAACTCTTCTGCAATACGTTGTGCTGCAAAGAAGGGATCAGATGCGGTCGCCATCACTTCCAGCTGCGGATCGGAAGCAATGATCTCGGAGAGAGTTTGACGCACCACTGCCGAATCATCAACGATCAAAACTCGAAGTTTCGCCATCGTGCCTCCTACATAGTCTTTTGTATCAGGCGCTGTCGGACTGCTCCCGTCTCGGTGTCGAACTCTAACTTTCGCCCATTCTTGCCGCCCGTACTACGGGCAACAATCGGTATACCAAGCGCCTTTAACTCTTCTTCTGCTGTCTGAATATTACGCGCACCAATTTGGAAATGCGTCCCAGTTTCAATGACCTCGCCGCCCCCAAAAATCTTAGCAATAAGATCCTCCTTTTGACATCCGAACGATTCCAATTTCTGGAGAAGTTTTCGGATCGCCACGTTGCCATACTTAGGGCTTTCAAGTCCTTGCCCGTTCCAGAGCGGGAGCATAAAGTGGTTTATTCCCCCAATGTTCTTACTCTTATCGAAGAGGCAGACTGCCACACAAGAGCCGAGAATCGTCGAAACGGTCACAGCATCCTTACTAGCAAAAAGCGCAGCTGGATATAAAAAGTGCGTCTCGCGTGCTGGCATTCCTAGAACGATTCTTCGTCAAAAAAGATCTCATTGCTCTCCGCGGCATAGCCTTCTACGGGGAGTTCCGACTCAGGAATACATACAACAAAAAGCGCACCTTTTCCTAACTCGCTCTCAACAGTAATTGTACCTCCCAAGAGATCGAGAATGGCTTTGCTAACCGAGAGCCCCAGCCCGTGCCCTCTATTCACCGAGTTTATTCCATTATCGCCGCGTGCAAAGCGATCAAAAATTATCTTCTGACGATCTTCTGCTATCCCAACACCATAGTCCTTCACAGCAAAGGTCATCTCGCCATTCTCAATACGCAGTGTGAAGTCTATAACATTGTTTTCAAAACTAAAGTTGATTGCGTTGTTGAGGAGGTTGGCCATAATGAGCTTGACGTAGAGCGGATCCGTTTTGAACGCCATTCCCGCATCTTTTGATGGACTTTCATCCTTAAAATTCACCAAGAGGCGTTTCTTACGGAGCTCGTAACGGAAACTATCTAGCAATCCGTCTACGAGTGCAAGGATATCTACATTGAGCACCTCTGGTGTCTGCTCCCCAGCCTCTATCTTAGCCGCAAAGAAGATATTACGGAACTGAAAGTCTAGACTGAATGCCTCGGAATGAATAAGCGCCACCATCTGGATCACCTTCTTCCACGCCTCTTTGTCTACCGAGAGTATCGCACGAGAGAGCCCCAGAATCGAGGTAAATGGGTTCATGATCTCGTTGGTGATGTTACTTATAAAGTGACTCTTAAGCGCCTCCGACTCTTCTAGTTTCTTGTTTACGTCACGGAGTTCCGTGTTCAGCATGGTAAGCTCCTCTACGGTCTGGTTATTACGAGTAATGCGTCTGCGCAACTCTTCCAGGAGTTCTGTGTCGGAGAGACGAGTACAAACCTCGCCGTCTATTATGTCGTGTGACTTATTGTCCATTTCGTTTCCTAGCTCTTTTTATATCTTACAAAAGATTGTGGGGCGTACTGCTTGCAAAGGGAGCGACATGTTCATGATAGACTCCGAATGACCTAGAAAAAAGTAGCCCCCTTGTTTGAGTTTTGTGCACAGTTTGCCTATTACTTTTTCTTGCGTGGGACGATCGAAATAAATCAGGACGTTGCGGCAAAAAACCACATCAAAGGTTTCGTTAATTGGGTATGTTTCATCCATAAAATTCATGCGCTGCACCTTCACATGTCTGCGCAATTCGGGGATGACGCGTACCGTCGGGTTTTCCCGATCCTTGCTTCGCAAGAAATAACGATGCAAGATCTCTAAGGGCATGCCTTCGACTTTATCCATCTTATAGACGGCATTCTCCGCCATCTTAAGCACCTTAGTACTGATATCCGTTCCGACGATAGAGTAATCGTACTGTACGCCTCGGAGGCGGCAGTACTCGGCAATTGTCATGGCTATAGTGTAGGGCTCTTCGCCACTAGAACAGGCGGCACTCCAGATCTTGATAGGGCGAGCACCTGCTGTTTGATAGTGGACAGGCAGGATCGTTTCGCGCAAGAAGTCGAAATGTACGGACTCGCGGAAAAAATCTGTCTTATTCGTGCTAACGACATCCAACATCTGTATCAGTTCTTCCTGTTTCCCGCGTTCGCTCAGTACATATTCGGTATATTCCTTAAAAGAATCCATTCCAAGTTCACGTAAGCGTTTCTGCAACCTACTCTGTAGCATTATCCGTTTTGCAGGTGGCATTTTGATACCTGCCACATTGTAGATAAACGCACTTAGACGCGCGAACTCGGCATCGCTCAGCTGCGCTCTGTAGCTACTGGGGAGCGGAGGAATTGTATAATCGTTCTCTGGCATAGTTAGCCCTTCTGCTTGCCCTTATATGTGGGAATTGCTATGCTTCTGGTGTTTCTGTTGTCTCTGTTCCTTCTTTTACGAGTGTCTCCGATTCCAGTGTTTTTGATGTCAGATCCATCAGATCTTCGCTACTAAACACCTCGTCCATATTGAGGATCATGACAAACTTGTCATTTATGTTAGCAACCCCCTCTATAAACTCTGAACGATACTTATTGCCAAGTGACGGAGGAGGCATTATTTGGTCATGTTCTATTTCCACGACCGCCTGTACCGAATCGACCAAAGCGCCTACATGCACCGATTCGCCTTCTAGATCGATGTCCATCACGACAATGCAAGTGCTCGGTGTGAACTCCGTAGGTGTCATACCGAACTTAATGCGCGTATCGATTACAGGGAGCACAGAACCGCGAAGATTGATGACCCCCGTCATGTAGTTGGGGGACTTTGGCACCTCAGTAATCTTTGTTAATTCCAAAATATTCAAAACCTTGCTAACGTGTGCAGCAAACTCCTCGTCGCCTAGCTTAAACGTCAAGTAAGACGTTATTTTCGCAATATTCGTGTCACTCATCTTCTCAACGATTGTTACAATTTCTCCTCATGCCCCATCTGAACAGCACCCATGCTAAACTCTTCTTTTGCCGTAAAGTGCTTGATTATCCTATTCGTGTCCATTACCAATGCTACAGTACCATCGCCAAGGATGGTTGCCCCCGAGATCATGTCTTGGTTCTTGTAGTGTCGCCCTAAGGGTTTCAAAACAGCTTGGTATTCTCCCACCACGGTGTCTACCACAAAGCCTACTTTCCGTTCTTCAAAATGCACCACAATTACTTGCTCCATCTCCAGCGTCGTCTCGGGGAGGCTGAACTCTTTACGGAGGTTGAAGAATGGGATTTGCTTCCCGTCGAGCACTACTACGTCGTTGAACTGGTTCACCACCTTTGCGTGTTCTACAGCGTAGATCTTATCTACTGCGGAAAGAGGTATTACGTAAGAGGTTTCATCTACCTTGACCAAGAGACCATCAATAATTGAAAGTGTAAGAGGTAACTTGATCGTAATCGTAGTTCCAACTCCGCGTTCGGAATCTAACTCAACCTCACCGCGCAACTCGGAAATTTTGCGTTTTACAACATCCATCCCGACACCGCGCCCCGATACATCTGATACCGTCTTTGCGGTACTGAAACCTGGCATAAAGACCAGATCGAGAGTGTCGCGTTTTGAAAGTTTGCGATCGGCAGGAATAATCCCCTTTTCAACGGCCTTATTGTGGACTGCTACAGGGTCAATCCCTGCACCGTCATCCGACACCTGGATCAGGACATTCGTACCTGAATAGAACGCCTTCAGACGAACTGTACCCTGACGTGGTTTCCCCATTTTTTCGCGCACTGCAGCATCTTCGATCCCGTGATCGAGACTATTGCGTAGGATATGCATGAGCGGATCGGCGAGTCCCTCAATAATCGTCTTATCGAGTTCCGTATCAGAGCCCTCTGTTATAAAGCGCACGTCCTTGTGCAAACCTTGTGAGAGATCGCGCACCAAGCGATGAAAACGCGTAATCAGGTTATCAATCGGAATGAGGACAATGCTGAACGCGATGTCGCGCAACTGTCTACTCAGTTTTTGCACATTTTCGGAAATAACCGTAAGTCCTGGCAAATCGTTTTCTTCGGCAAAGAGCGTAAGGCGTGCCTGTGTGGTTACAAGTTCCGACACTAAATTCATCAACTCATCGAGCTTTTCAGACGCTACGCGTATTGACGATATAGCAACATTCTTTGAGGCATTCTGTCGTGTTGCTGGTTGCGTTGTAGCTGTAACCTCTGCTTGTTGCACAACGGCGCGCGATGGAATGATTTTCCGTATTTCATCGAGATTCGCCTCCGTTTGCTTTGCCCACAGATTGTCAAGGTCAGACACAAAATTCGCATTCTCTAGCAGGTTGCCCGTTTCAAGACGCTCAATCTTCAAGTCCGAATCGCCTTCCACAAAGATGAATACATCGTCTATTGCATTCTGTCCCTTGTTGGTTGCGAGAATAATTTCCCAAGATGTATAACAGAACGACGGCTCAATTTCTGCAATTGGTGGCACTTTTTCAAAGTGAACCTTAATTTTTGCCTTACCTAGCGCTTGTAATTCGTCTACTTGGTAGAGAGGATTTGTACCATTGTTAAAGATGTCAGTAACAGGCGCGTAACGTATGAAATAGGTTTCATATACCCCTTTTTCATCCGTTGGGGCAGATTGCGAAGAGGTCTTAGTAGGCATCTCTGACGCAGCTTGTTGAACTTTCGCGGGCGCTTGCTGTGTATCGACGGGTACAGGATGCCCCTCGATAATAGCATCCATTTGCTGCATGAGCGCTTCTTGTTCTTTCATCAGCGCGTCACTCTCATTTCCCGCTTCGTCGAGCAAATTTTTAAGGTGATCTACCGAACGCAGTGTGACGTTGAGCGTAGCTTGTGTAACCTCACGTTCTCCGCTTCGCACTTGGTCGTATATGGTTTCCATATGGTGCGTGAAGCGGTCGATTTGCTCAAAACCGAACATGCTACTGTTTCCCTTGAGGGTATGCATAATGCGGAAGATACGTTGCACGATATCAGCATCGGTCGTATTGTCCTCAAGTTCTAACACCGCTTTTTCGAGATCATCGATAAGGTCTACAGCCTCTTCAATAAACTTCTTTTTGAAATTATCCAAACTAGCATCCATCAGCGCAGAACTTTTTGGAGTGCCGCAATGAGTTTTGCAGGCACAAAAGGTTTAATAATCCACCCAGTCGCGCCTGCCTCTTTCGCCTCCATCTTCTTTGCTGTTTGCGACTCCGTGGTCAAAAACAAAATGGGGATACGTTGGTATACCTCCATAGCTCTCACATGTTTTATGAGCGTAATTCCGTCCATCTCGGGCATGTGTAGGTCGGTTATTATCATATCGATCTCCCGCCCGTCTAGGAATTTCAACGCATCCGTCCCGTCGTTTGCTACTAACACCTCAAAGCCTTCGTTCTCCAAGGTAAAACTCACGACCTCGCGGATGCTCTCAGAATCGTCTACTATCAAAATCTTCTTTGGCATCGTATCTATTGTTTCGTGGTCGAGGCCGCAGAGCCCAACCAACGTGAAAAACCTGTATTACGCAACAATTGTTCTAACTCATGGGGGAGCATCATCTTCACCTCGAGGCTCTCGCCTTTTTCGTGCATCTCATTCTCCAGACTCCAGAGCAACTGCAAGAAGCCTAAATCAATCTCACTAACCTCTTTTAGTTCAACGGATAAACGTTTATATTTCTCCACAGCTTCACGAAAGAAATGTGCCACCTGTTCTACATTGTCAAGAGACAAATTCCCTTGCAATGAGAGCACACCACTCCCCTTCGTCTTACCGTCAGACATCTTTAGCTTCGCCGCTTTCATTTTATTCCTTGTCTGTTATTTATTCTAGAACAACTCTAAATCATCATCAGTAGCAGTTGCTTCCTCTTCTTCGTTAGTGCCTGTAAACTGATCATGTATCTTTCTTTCACTTTGCATGGTATAGAGATCGCGCACAGCACTCATATCGCTATGTTCAGCCACATCCACTTCTGCACAAATTCGCGCACTCATTGAGGAAAGACCTCGTACAATCTCGGCTATTACATTCTCGAAGAAATCGTAATATCGGACTGCTGCGAGCGCTGCCTGTGTCTCGTCGGATATAGAGCGACACGTGGTCTCAATCTTGCGGAGCAAGGTATTGCTTTCCTGTTCCGTATTGAGTAAACGTTCGGATAGAGAATGCAAGCGCTTTACGTTCAGCTGCACATAGTCCCAAAGTAGCTCGCTTTCGGCGAGTTTCTTAGCATATCGCCCTAGTCCTTCAATACTCTTTATGAGAATAGTATTCTGAACGCTAACGCTTTCCATGTTTCGGCGCATGGTGCTCAACATCTCATCGACCTGAAGCATATAGTGTTCAAAATGTCGTCCCAGTGTTTTACGGTAGGGAGATAGCATGACCTCAACCTGGGTAGAGAGTCTGAAAAAGGTTTCTACGTGCTCGCCTATTCGTTTCTGTAGCATGGCAGCACCATCACGAATGAGAAGTACCTCGCGACTGCATTCTGGGAAGACCTCCAGTACTCGTGCAAGCAATGCGTCAGCGCGCTTGAAGCGATCTACAAGATCTGATATTGTGGAACGCTGTTCGCGATCGTCATTATCGTTCATTGTACTCCTACAAATCGATGCAACCGAGGTCATTTCCTTGGCAATTGTACGGAAGTGTAGGGCAATGGCTTCAATAGCAGCCTGATATTCCTTATTTGTAGCTAACAGTTGTGCTGCCTGTAGCGCCGAGATATCACGCACCTGTACCAAAACCTGCGTCCAGGCATTGAGCGATGTCTCTAGGTCTATCCCTTGAAGATCGTCCAAGAGTTTTATATGCGCTTGCTGGATGTGCTCCATCTTTTGGCGGATGATGTCTTGGTACTGTAAACTCGTAATGACATCAGCAATACTCTTGGCAACACTGTCGCTTTTGGCGCGAATGGCAGGTAGATTTTGGTTCGACTCTTTCTGCTTCGCATCAAAAAGTACCAAGCCTTGCTCTGTAAGCTCGGTAAGAGTTGACAAGCTTCGCAGACCGCGTCCGCCAATAAGTTCAATATGATGCAGTGAGTATCCGCATTCTTCTAAGAAATTCTGACTGAGTTTTTTCGTCTCGGTGATATCGTAGACAAATTCTTCCCAGTCACGAATCATCTGCTGAAAACTTGTCGTATCGAAGTTATTTTGGAGCAATGCTGTTCGGAAACTGACCTCAAGTGCAATTAGCTCCATATTCAAGATCCCGAACTCGTTATTTATGTGACGGAGCGGGAATAAATAGGCACTCATAGCATCGCCGAGATCGTGCACTAAACGCAACGTCTCGTACTGTTGCTCCTTCATAGAATCTAAGCTCAACTGTAGCTCTGTACGCCCTGCCGTAAGTTCTTCCTTCAGTTGTTCATTCTGCTCGTGCGAGAACAGTGCCAAAAGGGTCGTTGCATCGCTAGAGACGCTTTTTGACTCCTTGTAAAAGTTCTTGAACTTAGCGTTTAGACCCAAAAAATCATCTGCCGAACACTGATGGAGATCTTGAATTTTCTGATCCACATCCTCAAATAAAGAAACAATTTCCTCCACAGAGTAATTCATGTCAAGCTGCTCTATCTGCTCGCTTACCGCCACTTCGCCTGTCGCCATTACCACATCTTTTCACAAGTAGGAAACGGTGCTAAGCGTCAGTTGTTTCCTTAGAAAGAGAGTACAGAAAAGATTTCTCATATTTTTGTGATTAAAGTCACAGCAGATGGTAGATGCTCATTTTTTGTCAACACATATTCCCCTTTTTCGCGGTCTTCCGCCATTACAGCTCCTTAAGATTGCAAGCGAAGTAGAGGTAAGGAACATAGCAACAGGCATCCATTTCTCATTAGGCTTCTTGACACCGCACCCATGCGCTTATCTCCTTAGTGGCTTCGTTGTCGTAAAAAATCCATCAAATCAAGTACACCCTCTTGGTCCTTATCTTTTTTCGTCAGGAGACTGGATTTTACTCCACCACAATATTGTGGCAGATCGCCGTCCTTGGGTGTTGGAGATTTACCGAGAAGCGACCATCATAACGATGCCGTATGCTCCCATTTTGAACTTAGCGCAGATGAATACGCAATTGGCAATAAACTTGATGCAAACTACCGCAGCAGAGAGTTTGCGTCTTCTCTCGTATTCAACTAATATGCAACTTCTTGACGTAGAAGGGCGCTTAGCTTACCTGCTTCTATATCTTGCACGAGAAGTCTTTCACAGCAAGCGTTTCCGTATTCCCATCAATCAGCTAAAGTTGGCAAACTTAATTACGACTTCTCGCGAAGTCGTAAATAGAGTTTTCATGACGTGGCGACGTGAAGGTGTAATTACTTTAGCTCAACACGAGGTGACAATTCTACAGCGAGAAATTTTAGAACAACGTTGTAAATTTTGCTCTTAGCATAGCGAGCGAGATAAGAAACAGCAGCGTTGTTGTGCAATAAAGATGCGCAACGTTTTTCGTACCTTAGTGCGATATAGTTATAAAAATGGCAACGCAAAGACTACCCATCGGCGTACAAAGCTTTGAAAAGATGATTAGAGAGCGGTACAATTACGTTGATAAGACGCAGTACATTGTACAGCTCCTAAGAAATCAAGTTTATTTTCTCAGCCGTCCTCGGCGTTTTGGGAAGAGTCTATTTCTTTCTACGTTAGCCGCCTATTTTCGCGGGCAAAAAGAGCTGTTTAAGGGTTTATATTTAGAGAAGGTAGAAGAGGAACTTGCGCGGCAAGAGAAACGAGAAGCATGGCTAGAATACCCAGTACTCTATCTTGATTTTAACACGGAGCGCTACGCACAACTATCCGACCTAGAGAATTCACTAAACACCCACCTAGTCGCATGGGAAAAGCTCTACGGCAAAGAGAGTTCCGAGGGTACCTATCCGAGTAGATTCAAGGGTATTATTCAGCGCGCCTATGAGAAGACAAAACGAGAAGTTGTTATCCTCGTAGATGAGTATGACAAACCGCTTCTGGATACACTCAATCGTTCTGAACTAAACGAACCTTATCGCGACCTCCTGCGAGGTTTTTATTCGGTTATTAAGAGTAGTGACCCCTATCTCCGCTTTGCTTTTCTTACTGGGGTGACGAAGTTTAGTAAAGTAAGCGTTTTTAGTGGCTTGAATAATCTGCGTGATATTAGTTTACAATCCGATTTTGCTGCAATTTGTGGCATTACAGAACAGGAACTTAAGGCGCGTTTTATGCCTGAAATTGAAGCTCTTGCAAACAATCTGGAGCAACCAATAGATGAAACGCTCGCGGCTTTAAGAAAACGTTACGATGGGTATTTGTTTGCCGAAAAAGGGGAAAATGTTTACAACCCATTTAGTCTTCTAAATGCTTTCGCATCGCGTACACTCAAAGACTATTGGTACGAAACAGGCACACCTACCTTTTTAGTGAAATACCTTTACGATGCGCATTACAACATCCCTGATCTGGAGGGCGAGGTCTTTATGAGCGAACGCTCCATGTCGGGCTACAGAGCAGAGTCGGGAACACCACTCCCTATTCTTTTTCAAGCGGGCTATCTTACCATTAAAGGCTACTCGACGGAGAGCGAACTCTATACACTCGGATACCCAAACGATGAGGTGCGCTACGGATTCTTAGAGAACCTAATCCCTGCCTATACGCAGCTGAATGGCGATGCAGCACGGCATCTGGCGCAGCAGTTTGTAAATCACCTACGGAAGGGGAATACAGAGGATTTTATGCGAGGCTTGCAGGCTCTCATTGCAGGGATTCCGTACGATAGCACGTCGCCTGAGTGCGTTAAATGGCGGGAACAAAACTATCAGACGGCGGTATATCTCATCTTTAAGATTATGGGCTTCTTTGTACAGACTGAGGCGCATTGTGCAACTGGGCGCGCCGGCTGCGTAGTCCACACCCAAAATACCATTTATCTTTTTGAGTTCAAGCTCTGGAGCAAGGGAACGGCGGAGAAAGCGCTTGCTCAAATAAAAGAAAAGGAATATGCCGAACCTTTCCGTAACGAAGGCAAAAAGATTGTAGCCATTGGAGTGAGCTTCAACAATGCCAAGCATAGCATCAAGGAGTGGAAAAGTGAGATTATAGAATAACACAAACACGCCACTGCATATAAACTCCTCCCTCAAAGACGATACAAAAAGAGGCGCTGCCAATAGGTAGCGCCTCTTTCTATAAGAGAACTTCATAAATGTCTAATCTCTTAGCTTCGCGATAATAAATTCGCGATTAAGGCGCGCAATATGCGCAATAGAGATACCCTTAGGACACTCAGCCTCGCATGCTCTGGTATTGGTACACCCACCAAAGCCTAAAGCATCCATTTGCGCTAGCATATTTTTTACACGCATAGCCGCCTCAGGACGCCCTTGTGGCAATAATGCATATTGCGACACCTTTGCCGATACAAATAGCATAGCCGATGCGTTTTTGCAAGCTGCTACACATGCACCACAGCCAATGCAAGCGGCACCCATTATAGACTCATCCGCCTTATGTTTTGGCACTAGAATCGCATTAGCATCCTGAGCCGCTCCTATATTCACCGAGATATACCCGCCAGCCTGCTGAATTTTATCGAAAGCGTGACGATCTACAATCAAATCCTTTATTACGGGAAATGCTGCGGCACGCCATGGTTCTACTGTTATTGTAGCCCCGTCGCGGAACGAGCGCATATGCAATTCGCAAGTTGTCGTCTTCGTTTCTGGACCGTGTGGCTTACCATTGATGTATAGACTACAACAACCACAGATGCCTTCGCGGCAGTCGTGATCAAAAGCGACGGGCTCTATACCTTTTTCTAGAAGCACCGAGTTCAGGTAATCCAACATCTCGAGGAATGACATGTCGGGCACTACATTCTTGAGTTCGTATTTCTCAAAACGTCCCTTAGCCTTGGGATTCTCCTGACGCCATATCTTGAGTACAATATCCATTGTTCTTCTTCCTTCCATAAAATTGTTCCCAAGCCTACTTGTAGCTACGTTCTGCTAATTTCACGTACTCGAACTTCAACGGCTCTTTGTGCAGCTCGGGCTGTTCCTGCCCCTTATATTCCCATACCGATACGTAGGAATATTCGGCATCAATACGTTTTGCTTCACCCGTCTCCGTTTGCGACTCTTCGCGGAAATGTGCCCCGCAACTTTCATGACGGTTAAGCGCATCCAAACACATCAGACGAGCAATATCAAAGAAATCAGCTACGCGCCCTGCTTTTTCCAAATCTTGGTTTACCCCCTGATCGGTACCAAGGATGCGTAAATCTGACCAGAATTCTTTCTCTAGTTCATCAATTAGCGTTAACGCCTTTTTCAACCCCGCTTCGTTACGCGACATACCACAGTACTCCCACATAATCTTACCTAGGCGTTTGTGGAAAGAAGTAGCCGACTTAGTACCCTTTATGTTCATCAGCTTATCAATACGCGCACGTACTGCCGCTTCAGCCTCGTCGAATTCTTTGGTCTTTGTATCGAAACGAGGCACACGAATTTGATCTGAGAGGTAGTCAGAAATTGTATAGGGGATAATAAAGTAGCCATCGCCCGATGTCTGCATCAGAGATGCAGCGCCTAAACGGTTAGCACCTTGGTCAGAGAAGTTGCTTTCTCCGATAGCGAAAAGACCAGGAACAGTGGTCATTAGGTTGTAGTCCACCCATAAGCCTCCCATCGTATAATGCCCTGAAGGATAAATACGCATCGGAGTCTTTAGGGGCGATTCGCCTACAATCTTCTCATACATCTCGAACAGGTTGCCATAACGATCCATAAGCACCTTTTCGCCCAAACGACCGAGCGCTTCAGCAAAATCGAGATAAACGCTCTGTCCCGTAGGACCTACACCATACCCCGCATCGCAACGTTCCTTTGCAGCACGCGAAGCCACATCGCGCGGTACTAAGTTTCCAAAGGCTGGGTAACGACGTTCGAGATAATAATCGCGTTCGTCTTCTGGAATTTCATTGGGTTTACGAGTATCACCCTTTTTCTTCGGCACCCAAATACGTCCATCATTACGCAACGATTCGCTCATAAGCGTTAGCTTACTCTGGAACTCGTTGAGCATGGGTAGCCCTGTTGGGTGAATCTGGATAAAGCTTGGGTTTGCAAAACACGCTCCTTTGCGATACGCTGCCATGGCAGCTGAACCGTTGCTATTAAGCGCAAGCGTTGAGTAGTAATAAATCGTTCCGTAGCCACCAGTAGCCAATACTACAGCATGTGCACTGTGGCGCTCCAACTCACCCGTTACCAAGTTACGCGCAATGATACCACGTGCACGCCCATCTACTACTACTACATCTAGCATTTCGCGACGCGAGTACACGGTCACCGTACCTTTTGCAATCTGACGATTAA
>CAUVMY010000011.1:0-14840 GCA_963552845.1 uncultured Bacteroidia bacterium | reverse complement strand
GTGCGGTTTCCGTTAAATACGCCAATGGCGTATTTTCTGCGGCGTGCCATGGCGTACCGTAATAAAAACCCGTCTTTTGGCGCGGTTTCTACGCAATCATAGGGGCGAGGCATGCCTCCCCCGTTAAATACGCCCACGGCGTATTTTCGGTTAATACCTTATTCACGTCATGTCATAAAATAATCGCACAATGCGAATTATACACGTTATGGTATGATGTATTTTTAGGCCATATCTCATTCAGGTCGTGCCATGGCGCGACGTTAACAAATGGAGCTTACACTCTTTTTTAGGACAGTATCCGAAAGTTGAGTTTGTATATCCTATCCCCGTTTACGCTCGTGCGTAGGCGGGGATTCTTTTTTGTGCGATCGCCACTGTAACCGAGTTCTCATACTCTCGTATCTTTGTGCATTGAGAGAGGGGACAAGGATGACTATAAGCGAAGCATCTGTCAAAATTACGGCATTGGTAGTAGAGTTGAACCAATACAACGAAGCCTACTATAACAAAAACAAGTCGCTCATTTCAGATCAGGAATATGACCTAAAGAAGAAAGAACTGGAAGCTCTCGAAGCACAATATCCCTCCTTAGTGCGGGGAGATTCGCCCACCCAGAAGGTTGGGGAAGATCGCGACGACTTCTTCCTGAAAGTGCAGCACAGCATCCCGATGCTGTCGCTAGACAATACTTACTCCTACGAGGAGGTGCGAGAGTTTGATAAACGTGTGCGCGAACTTCTTTCGGAAGAGGTCGGTTATGTTTGCGAGTTGAAGTACGACGGAATGGCGATAGCGCTGCGCTATGAAAAAGGACAACTCGTTTACGCTGCAACCCGTGGCAACGGCGTGGAAGGAGACAATGTAACAAACAACATACTGCAGATTGCAGGTATTCCGCACCACATTCCCAACATAGATTTTGATTTTGAGGTTCGCGGCGAGGTCTATATGCTCAATTCCTATTTTGAGGAACAAGCGCAAGATCCTGAGAACAAGAATAAGCTCAAAACCCCTCGCAATGCCACTTCGGGAACTGTTAAAACGCACGATCCGAGTAAAGTAGCCGAACGTCGCCTCCAATGCGTTCTCTATCAGTATTATGGTAAAGAAATATGCCCTGACCATTGGAACACAATAGAACAGCTTCGGAAATGGGGCTTCCCAGTTGGCGAGCTTCGGAAACCGTGCTCCGATATCAATGAAGTCATTGCAACCATTGAAGCGTGGAAAAATTTGCGCTATGGGTTGGATTACGATACTGACGGCGCTGTTGTGAAAGTAAATAACCTTGCGGAACGCAATAGATTGGGGGCTACTTCGCATTCGCCCCGTTGGGCAATAGCCTACAAATATCCGCCAGAGCAAAAAGAGACGCGTTTAGATAGGGTCGAATTCCAGGTAGGGCGTACGGGAGTTGTAACTCCTGTGGCTATTTTCGATACAATAAAGCTTAATCATGCCGACATACAGAAGGCGACTTTGCATAACGCAGACCAACTACTTCGGCTCGATTTACATGAACACGATACTATCCTTATAGAGCGAGCGGGCGAAGTGATCCCCAAAGTGGTAGGAGTCAATAAAGAGAAGAGAGAAGCAGGGGCGAAGCCTATTCGCTACCCCGAAATGTGCCCATGCTGTGGAACACCTCTCCAACGTGTAGAAGGGCAGGCGTACTATATATGTCCGAATCATGAGGGATGCATAGACCAAAAGATTGCACGTACTATCCATTTTACATCGCGCGATGCAGTAGACATTCGTTCGTTAGGCGACAAGAGAATCGAAGAGTGGTATCGGAACGGACTCATCTACGACACACTGGATGTATATGACCTTACGCCCGCGAAACTGCTTCAATATGCAAAGGAATACGGCTTAAAGGGGAAAATAAAGTATGATCTGTTTGGGGGTGAAATTATTGACAAGGACGTTGCAGCACGCATAGAGCTCTACAAGCAGTCTAACGAGCAACTACTTGACAAGATTCGTCTCTCTATTAACCGTCCCGTGGAAGCGTTACTATTTGGTCTGGGGGTGCCGAATCTCGGAGAAGTGCAGTCCGAGGTACTACTTGAGCATTTTGGATCGTTACAAGCAGTAGCAGAAGCCAGCATAGAGGAGATGAGTAATATACCCAACGTCGGGCAAGTAATTGCAGAAGCGATCTGGAACTATTTTCATGCTCCGCAGAATGCCGATCTGTTAGCACGTCTTACGGAAATAGGGTTTGACCTAAAATATCATACACAGCGCAGATTGTCTGACAGTCTTGCAGGAGAATATGTAGTGATTACGGGGAAATTGTCAATAGGGTCGCGTCCCGAGGTCACAAAACGCGTAAAGGCTATGGGGGCTACTGTACAAAGTGCGGTAAATGCGCAGACGACCCTACTGCTTACTGGTGTACGACCGAATGATAAGAAGTTACGCGCGGCGCATGAAAAAGGGGTGAAAATCCTCACCGAGGAAGAATTCAACGATTTATTGAAACAGTAACAGTCACTAGATGTTTGCAGGAATCAAAAGATGGTGGAGTCGGAAGCGTTTGCTTCGTTTTAAGAAAGCCTCTCGTGGCGTGCGGACGTTACGTCGTCTGTCTTCGTGTACGACCTTTCTTTTCCTTTTTGATGCGGAGGATCAGCGCGCTTGTGAGCAGATTAGCGCCTTTGCACAAGAGCTCCTTCGGCACGGAAAACGAGTGATGATTTGTTCCTATTCCGATGCAAAGGAGCTATCGTTACATTTACGCGGTATGCAACATACCACAATTTTGCGTCCAACAGACCTAAATTGGTACGAACGCCCCATATCGGAGCGTTTCCTCACAATTGTTAATACTCCCTATGATCTACTCCTCGATTTTACGCACGAGCCCGCTATGCCGCTCCTTTGGCTTTGTGCAACCTCGCAAGCTAGTATTAAGGTCGGTTTTGTAGCGCAGCCCCCTTTGGAATACGATTTATTGATTGCGGCAAGTGAACGCTCCTCGACTCGTGAGCGTTTAGAATTGTTGCAGCAGTATTTGGGGGAAGGGCTGCAAGAGTAAAAAGACGGAAAAACATAGCATTGCTTGAATGGGTGGCCTATATCATATCCTGCTGCTTGAGTAAGAGTGTGTATGGTATTGCTAGGTTCGAGCATTGCACGAAAAGACAAATAGTTGTTTTAACTTGTGAACGAAAAGGTTGTGTGCAGTCAAGAATATTTACAATGAAGAACCAAATTTTGAGCGGTTTGGGCGTCGCAATGATAACGCCATTTAATGCAGCTGGCACTATAGATTGGGCTGCCACTGAGCGTCTTGTGAATCATCTTTTGAACGGTAAAACCGATTTCCTCGTTGTGCTAGGTACAACAGGGGAGACGCCTACTCTAACGCCAGACGAACAACACGAATATGTGCGCAGAGTAATTGCACAGGTGGCAGGACGAGTGCCTATTGTCGTCGGAAAGAGTTCTAATAATACACAGCAACTTGTAAAAGAACTCGAAGCATTTGACTACGAAGGGGTAAATTATATTCTTTCCGCTGTTCCTAATTACAATAAACCCAATCAAGAAGGCATCTATCAGCATTTTGCAGCTGTGGCAAGAGCCTCCAAACGTCCCATTATACTTTATAATGTACCAGGGCGCACGGGTGTAAATATGCTAGCCTCTACAACGCTTCGTTTGGCACGAGAATTCCCCAATATAGTGGGGATAAAGGAGGCTGCAGGGAGTCTTGATCAGGTAAGCGAAATACTGGCAGGTCAACCTAAAGATTTTGTTGTTCTCTCAGGCGACGATTCTTTAACGCTCCCGATGATTGCGGTCGGGGCACAAGGTGTGATTTCGGTGGTAGGGAACGCTCTACCAGCCCTTTTCGGAGAGATGATACATGCAGCACTTCGTCAAGAATTTCACACTGCTGCTGCAATACACCTCCGCTTGCACAACTTCTACAAACTCCTCTTTGAACAAGGTAACCCTGTGGGTGTGAAAGCTGCTATGGCAAATTTAGGTATTTGCGAAAATCGGTTACGCTTACCGCTAGTCCCTGCCACAGAGGAGCTATCGAAACGCATTGCTGAAGCGTTGAAAACGCTGTAAATTGTTGGAAAAGTACGAGAGTGCTAATGGTAAAATACCTAGTGCTATACCTCAAGGCTTTTTTTATGGGCACAGCAGACCTAATCCCAGGTGTCTCGGGCGGTACAATTGCGTTACTCGTAGGAATTTATGAGCATTTGGTAGAGTGCATAGCGAAGACCATTGCACGCGAGAATTTGCGCCTATTGTTTCGTGCTCAATTTGTAGCCTATTTTCGTGCCATAGACGGGAGCTTTTTATTAGCAATAGCTCTCGGTATCCTTTCCGCTATTTTTAGCCTTGCACGCCTTATCCAGTACCTACTGAAAGTCTACCCCATCCCCGTTGAAAGCTTTTTCTTTGGTCTGATGCTTGCTACCGTACTTGTTGTAGGACGAAAAGTATCGCATTGGACGTTGCCTCCTGTATCGGGGGCAATCGTTGGTGTTGCAGCTGGTCTGCTCCTTAATTTCGGTACTCCCATTGCGGGAGGCGATTCCTATCTCTGGTATTTCTTTGCAGGCGGACTCGGTATATGTGCCATGATACTACCAGGTATCTCTGGGAGTTTTATTCTCATCTTGCTCGGCATGTATTCGCGCGTACTTCAACTCGTGGTAGCACTAGACATTGCCCACCTTACCGTTTTTGCTCTCGGTGCTCTATTGGGAATTTTGGCTTTCTCGCGCCTTCTCTCGTGGCTATTTGCCCGCTTTGAGAATCTGATGCTAGCCCTCCTCTCGGGTTTCATACTTGGAGCTATGGTACGCCTTTGGCCATGGAAGGCTACCAACGAAGCCGCAAGTTATCATCTTACACTTCTCACACCACAGACCTACGCACTCTCGCATGGTAGTGCACAGCTTTTGTCAGCTTTATTGATGGGAATATCGGGGCTCGTTATAGTACTCCTTTTAGAGTGGTTGGCTACTAGAAATAAAATTTAGTGTTATTCGTAAAATGCATCACGAAGAAACTCACATTTCACAGACTCTATTGCCGTGTGGTGTGCGCCTCGTATTTGCGCCCAATAAACTACAAATCGGTTTTGCGGGAATATATATATGTGCGGGTGCTCGCGACGAACTACCCTCCGAATATGGTGTTGCACATTTGGTAGAACACATGTATTTCAAGGGAACCGAAAAACGCAACGAGTTTCAAGTATTCAATCGAGTAGAAAATATTGGCGGCGAACTCAATGCCTATACGACGAAGGAGGAAACTGTGATCCATGCTTCATTTGTGCCACTCTATCTAGGACGTGTGCTGGAACTCCTCTCTGACATTCTATGCCATGCGAATTTCCCCGAACAGGAGCTCGAACGAGAGCGCGACGTGGTACTCGAGGAAATAAATTCCTACAAAGATGAGCCTAGCGAACTCATATTTGACGATTTTGAAGACTTGCTTTTTGCGGGTTCTGAACTTGGACACAATATACTTGGCACAACTGCCTCTGTGCAGAAGTTTAGGCGGAAACACTTGCTTGCCTATTTGCAACGAACGTATGGGTTAGACCGCATTGCCATTTTCGTAACGGGGCCCTACGAGTTCAAGAAAGTAGTGGCGCTGGCGAACAAGCATTTCACAGAGATCCCCTATCAGACCAGCCAACAGAATCGTAAACTGTTTGCGCCTTCGCCGCTTCTTGCAGAGAAAAAGGTTGCAAAACGCACATCGCAAGCCCACTGCATAATAGGAGCATTAGCTCCCTCGGTACGCGATAAACGGAATATTGCCTTTCGCCTTCTAACAGAGATCTTGGGAGGTTCTGCTACAACCTCTCGTCTTAACAAACGGATGCGAGAGAAGTTGGGCCTTGTCTATACGGTGGAGGCAACAAATACTACCTTCCTCGATACAGGTTACCTCTCGGTCTATTTTGCAACATCGCGTGACGAACTTACGCATTGTATAGAGATTGTAAAAGACGAAATCAAGAAAATGTGTACCAGAGCCATCGCGACTTCCATTCTTAGTAAAGCAAAAACTCGGTGTATCGGGCAGTTTTGGCTTGCGAATGAGAATATAGAGAGCGTTATTCTGACTTACGTACGTTATCTTTTAGACGACATCCCCTATACTCCCACAACACAGCTTCTTGCCGAATGGCACAATATAGAGGCTAAGGATCTTCTAGCCTTAGCGAACGAGTATCTGCGCCCTGAGCAATTGGTAACACTCCTCTATGTCTGATACATTGGTTACAGTAGATCCCGCCGTAAACAATCTGCGCGAATATCTGGAAACGCTTTTTGCTCCAGACGACGAATTACTACAAGCGTTAGTACGTGAAACGTATGCCGTAACGCAGCATCCGCGTATGCTGGGTGATAAATGGCTCTGCACATTTATGGAATGGTTTATTGCAACCCATTCGGTGCACCATGTACTCGAATTAGGCACGTTTACGGGGTATTCTACTATTCGTTTAGCGCGGGCTGTGGGGGGGAATGGAGACGTTACGACCCTCGAAAGCAGTACACTTCACGCTGACATTGCCGAGAAATACTTTGTACGGGCAGAGCTTACTAAACGAATTACGCTGTTGCGTGGCACTGTATGCAATTTGCTCCCCACGTTACTCGGACGCACTTTCGATCTCGTGTACATAGATGCCGACAAAGCCGAGTATCCGCAATACCTTGAACTGATAATTCCGTTGCTCAATATCGGAGGCACAATCATTGCCGATAATGTGTTGTGGGGCGGGAAAACCTATACCTCGTCAGAACACGATGCTCGTACTAAGGCCCTTCGTGTTTTCAACAGCGCTCTCTTTGCTAATCACTCTTTTAAGACGACTCTTCTTCCCGCAGGCGACGGTGTTATAGTGGCCACAAAGGTTAAATAAAGGAATCCTGAACTCCTGAATGGGGCAGTGCAATATTGCATAACGAATAGAGTTTACATTGTAGGTTACTTAGGGATACTGAGAACACCCACGAAGTAAAGCCTTGAAAACATGCTACGATACCTAAAAAACCTATTATAGAATACAATGATGCTGCACTCTCGAACACTAGTTTTTTTTTCACATTGTTCATGGCTTGTACTTTCTATCATCTTTTTTAGCTCGCTTGCCAGAACAACATACGCGCAACAATCTAAGGAGAGCGAAGATGCACGTGGCAAGGAGATTGCGATACAGTTCTCAAAGAAAATGGCGGCTTTACATTCCTTCCGAGCGGCTCTAAATCTTGAAATAAAATATCCGCAACAAAGGACACCACGAGTTTATACGGCAGACATAGAAGCACGTGGGGCACAATATTACTTTAATGGCATGGGGTTAGAAATATACTCCGACGGGCGTTCTCGCTGGCAGTACGTTGCCAGTTCCAAAGAGGTAACAATCACGACGGTTGATTCAACCTCAACATCGCCCGTAGATAACCCGCTGCGACTCTTTTCAAGTTACCAAGACGATTTTAGGATTCAGTTCCGTGGCGAGCGTACAGAAGGAGGACAGACATTCTATGACCTCTCACTCTACCCTCACGACATCAATCAGCCCTATTCGCAAATCCACATTGCACTATACAAACAGACGCTGTATCCCGCTAAATTTTCCTATTTTGGAAGAGACGGCAGCCGTTACATCATAGAGCTGAAGAAATTTGAACCTAATGCACAGGTGCGCTCTGTTTTTTCGCTCGATACGAAGAAACTCAAAGGTGTAACAGTAACCGACCTACGAGAATAGAGGTCATAGATAAAACGAGATTGGAGCGAGCGTAACTCCTTTCCTTTTCACGAAAAAAGGCGACCTCATTACTGAGACCGCCTTTTTCTGTCGGTTCGGAGGGGCTCGAACCCTCGACCCCATGATTAAGAGTCACGTGCTCTACCAGCTGAGCTACGAACCGAACGTATGAACGCACAAAGGTAGCTCTTTTCTTAGAATTACCAAATTCCCCGCACTAGAATTTGCTTGTTGTAAAGCAAGCACTCGACATTGCAAAACAATTTGTTCCCTAAATGTTTTGTATTGTGTCAATGTATACGCTTCCCGCTTATTGCAGTTCCGCAAAAAAGAGCTTGTTGAGCGTTCCAATTAGTTCGCGTGTCCGTCGGCTCGTTTCGGAGGTTATTTTGTTATCGAGCCGCTTTACAGGCTCTATGCCATAGCGAGTGCTGGCTAAAAAAATCTCATCAGCCTGTTGGAAATCTTTCCACGTAAGTTTCCCCTCTTCAATGCGACATTCCTTTTGCCGAACAGCTTCCGCTACAATTTCACGGAAGGGATCGTGTCTGAGTCCAAGCTCCAGTGCTGGCGTAAAAACCGTGTTTCCCTTCCAACAATAGATATCGCGTTGGCTCGTCTGTAGCGGGACACCCGCCTCATTGTACAACAAACAATCTGTCGCACCGCGTTGTTCGTAGAATAGGTGTGCGAAATTTAGACTAGGGCTTCCCAACCAAACAATGGGGCTTAGTTTGTCGGCATGCTGCCTGATGTCTTGGTATGAGATTACGACCGATGCAGGAATTTGAGGATTAAAGTATTGTCCCGCCAGTTGCTCGGCTTGAAGGAGAAGCGACGTGGTCCATTGTTGCGAATTACTCCAATCGGATTGTAAACGGAGAAAGCAAGTCGCCTTAATCAGAGCATTACGATGATAGCGGTTCTTCTGTAGCAAAGCATTCGCAGCACTTCGTAGCATATCGCGGTTAAGAAAGACAAAATCGGGGAATTCGGATAATGTGAGGCAATCTACCAAATGTTCGTAGTAGCGATTAAAGAAGCGGATCTCTGAGCCATAAGCGCGGAAAAGTACGCTAAACCCCGTTTGCAGCGCGGAGTTCCAGTCAGAGAGAGAAAATATGGGGTCTTCTTCAAATAGGTATCTGCCATCCAACCATACTTGCATGCGGGGCGGTTGCTTAATGCGCCTATACGGCCAGTGTTCTTCCGCCATCTTAATTATTAAGGAGGAGTTGGTTAAGGAAGTGGAAGATCAGTTTGTAGTCTATAGCTACCATGGGGTAAACAAAACCATAAAGCGCCCCGAAAAAATGTGCGTGGTGATCTATGTTGTCCTGTCCGCGTCTGCCCATGTACCAAGAGTAGAAGAGATAGGCTGCCCCTAAAATAATACCTGGGAGCGGAATCAGCCCAAATATGTAGAGACGTGCCCATGGATCGAAAAAGATGCTGGCAAAAACAAGCGCAGAAACACCTCCCGAAGCTCCTACACTTGGGATACTACGTTCGCGGCGTAGTAACAAACTGAAGAGACCCGCTGTAATACCGCCTCCGAGGTAGAGACAGAGGAATTGGATATTGGGGAAGTGAATGACACCGAACTCGTACAAATATTGGAATTGGGAGGATAGAGCTACTCCGAAGGAGTAAAAGACGAGCATATTGATAAGTAGATGTCCCCAGCTCCCGTGTACGAACATATGTGACAGAAGACGATAGATTTGTCTTTGTTCTACAACTTCGTAGTATGTGAGCGCTAAACGGTAGAGAAGTTCGCGCCGCGAAAAGGCTAGAATGGAGACGATAGCCGTAAGGACAATCAGGGATATCACTATCATGCTAATGTCGTTGTAGTACTGTGGCAAATATATTACGAATAGAGAGGTGGCAAGTGATATTTCGCCTCGCTTCTCTTATTATTTCTTCACAAAAGCAATAGCGCACGGAATGTCGCCTGTCTGTACCTTCCACTTAAACTCGCCCGCGTAGGAAAAACAATATAAGAAGCCACTCGATTTGAAATCGGTTGCATCTGCAATATAGATGTTCCCCTCCTCTGGCTGCAAAACCAGATTGTAGGGCTGTACCAACTTGGTAGCGTCTGCTAAAAACGAATGGGTAAGCGCTTCGCGTCTCTTTACATCTACAATGCCGAAGGTGTTTGTAGTTTGATGTTTTATGTAATCAGTGAACGAATGGTAATAGAAAAGCGAATCGCCCCGAATGTCAAAACGACTACAAGGGAGCTTCATATCCTTTACTACTTCGTATTGTCCAGTGGTGGTATTTTTTGCTAAACAGTACAGATTGCTAGGGATGTCGTTGTAGTTGCCACGGGAAGTAACCCAGATTTGTTGATACTGATCTACGCGAAGCATCTCCATGTTGATGGCAACTGGTATCGGGGCACTTTGTGTCTTTGTAGCAAGGGGAATAACGGAGATCGTCTTGTCGTATTCAGGTCGGTTATAGCCTCCCGAATTGGCTACGTAAAGTGTGCCACCTACCACGGAAAGCATCTCGGGCTGTAGTCCTACCTCAAATTGATGCGTAATGGCAAGCGTAGCAGTATCTATTTCAAAAACCGCCCCCTTCTCTCCAGGTTTCGTGGAGAGGTAGGCCGATACATACGCCTTGCCCCCCTCAAAACAGATGTAGCGCGCATTCGGTATCTCCACTTGTCCGATTCTTCGGGTTGTAGCCACATCCATCACCTCAACCTTGTTGGAGGCGTTGATTACAGCATAAAGTTTGCTTCCATAAATCTGTAAATCCTGCCCCACATCTCCTAGTCCTGTAGGCACTTCGGGGTTACGCGTCGCGTACACATTGCGTGTATAGCTGTTTGTCGCAAAATCATAGTAATCTAACGATGCTTTGTTTGCTCCCCAATTCCCCTGGTTAAGGAGGTAAAATCCTGCTATTTCCGCTTTTTCAGGAGGAGTTGGTTGTGGCGGCGTATCGGGTGTAACTTTTTCTTTTCGGCAGGCGCTTAGTACCAGCAATAATGCGCCAGCAAGGTATAGAACCGTTTTTTTCATCGTAAAAAATCAGTTTGTAATGTTATGCGGATGTTGCGTCCTGGCATCGGGTAGTTTAGTACTACAGCATACTGCTGGTCTAGCAGGTTGTTGAGTTCAAGTCGCAACAAAATTGGGTGTGCAAAGATATTGAACTTCAACGCTACTGCCAGATCATTTGTATACCATGCAGGTTCGTAGTTATAGGGATTGTTCTCTTGCTGATGGTAGCGCTCGCCTGTGTAGAGAAAGCTGTAGTAAAGAGAATAATTGCGCCACGTATAGTTGAACACCACCGAACCACTATGCCACGGTATGTATGGAATTTGGTGTTGGTAGTACACCGACCGCGGATCTGTTCTATCCGTTGCCTCAGTATAGGCATATTGCAAACGGAGCGAAAATTGATGCCACCCCAGTTCGCGACTCTGTAATGAGAGCGAGACCTCTGCACCACGCATTGCCACTTTACCAATGTTTATCGTCGTCCAACGGAACTGACCGCGTGCTGGATAGGCTATAATTTTGTCTGAGATACGGTTGTGGTAAATGTCTGCCAGAACGTCAAACTCTCGAAAGAACGTGCACATAGTCGTATAGCGCCATTGCAAACCAGTTCCTAGTTGTGTAGCGAATTCGGGTTGTAGAACGGGGTTACCCCAATCTACGTAGTAAAGTTCATTGAAGGAGGGAAGACGGAGAGTTTGTTCTCCATAAGCGTGGAATGAAAGACTAGGAATCGTGCGTGGGGAGTAAGAGGCAAAGAGTGCAGGTAGGCATTGCCATCTAGTGACAGATGTTGTTCCTGTTTCCAAACCCCGATATACGCCAGTAGCAACGCAAGTAGCACGAAGGCGTAGCCCTTGATACTGAAAAGCAAGCGCCGTGGCTATATAATGCGAGAGGCGCTGGGGGTGTACTGCCCCAAGAGGCGCGAGGTGGCGAAGACGATCGAAACTTTCAAGAGCATTCCAAAGCAAGTCGTAGGCAAGCGAGCCTTCTAACCATGAAGTAAAATGAAAGGCGTGTATTGAAGACAAATAAGCCTCCTGTTGCTGGTAGAAAAAATTTGCTGCATAGAAGCGCGGATCGAGCTGACGGTAGTGTGTATCGTCATAAGCATATTTCGCGAGGAGTTGAGTACGGTAAAAAGATGAAAATTCTTTCCGCAGATTCGCCTGTGCAAATAGAGTATTGTCGGCAAGCCGTTCACCGCGCTGCCACACGTTGTTTACAATAGGACCAGGCAGCCCGCGCTCGGAATGATAGGTATAAACCCTCAGACGCCAGTCTCCCTCTGTGATTTTCCCGTAGAGTGCTGCCTCTAGGCGTTGTGTGTGTACATCGCCATTGTGGCGTATCGCCGTCGTATCGTAAACCTTTCTGCCAGCACTGTTGTATCCTATGTACCGAAAAGGGTAACGTCCGTGTGTTTCTATCACCTCACCATTGACCGAGAGAGCGCAACGAGTACCAAGGCGCTGTTCATACAAGAATTGCGGATTAAGAAGTCCGAACGAACCACCGCGCAGCGTAGCTTGCAGGCGAAAGTTATGTGCAGTATCGAATTGAGGGGCGCGTGTCTGTATCGCCACCAGTGCACCACTCAGATAGTCGCGGGCTGATTGTAAAAGCGCACCTCGCTGCCCGTGGTAGAGTGTAATGCGTTCTACGTTATCTAACGAAAAGCGTCCTAAATCTATAACACCATTTTGTGCGTTGCCAACAAGCACACCGTCGTAACTTACGGCTACGTGCTGTGAACCTAAACTGCGCACATTTACCGTTTTGAGTCCCCCGATCCCTCCGTAATCCTTTACTTGCACCCCCGCCAAGTAGCGGAGCGCGTCTGCCACATTTTGTGCTGTGCTATGCCGAATTTCAACTTCTTTTAACTCAAGTGGAGATATTAGTTCACGTTCACGCTGTGTGACGATTTTTACTTGCTCTATGGCGATAATAGAATCTCGTTGTGTACTATAGGCTGCAAGCGAGAGGCGGGGAATGAGAAAGAGCAGAGAGAGAAAGCAAAATAGCCCCGTAGGGTAACGCAAGGTGCTCATCTTTATCTCTCCTGAATAAAAAACATTGCCGTTCAGGCTACGGCAACTGATTTGATTGGGCTACGCTTGTGCAATCGTCTCGGCGAATTGGTCAAGTGCTTTCTGGATTTTGCCCTTCATCGCAAACTTCATAATAGAGGGCAAACCTATGTGCAGTGTGATACGTATGCGTGTATCATACGAACCTACCTCTTTGAACTGAAACCATAAGAAGAAATTAAACGGCTTTCCGTTGATATCGGCTACCTTGATCGTCTTGTTCTCTTCACGATCCACAATCTGGAAACCGATTTGCCCGAATTGCTTATTGTCGAAGACACAACGATCGGGCGAGAGTTCCACAGGTTGGAACTGATCGGGCGGAAACATGCGCGCTATCTCTTCTAGGTTCGTAAACCGAGCATAGAGGTCGCTCGCCATACGTCTACTCTTGGTGATTTTGCTCTCGTATTTTTGCATTGCACGGTAAGTGGCTTAAAACCTGTGAATGGGGAATTATCGTCCCCACGTTTCAGGGTGCGTGCGCCAATCAGCTAATCGCGTTTCGTCTTCGCTGCTAATCTTGCCTTGTGCCTTAAGCAATTCGAGCAACATAGGGTAGGTGGCGAGCGCTTCAAAATCGACGTTCGCCTCGCGCATTGCTTGCTCGGCTTGTGGAAATGCGTAGGTAAAAATGGACACCATGCCTAACACATCTGCCTGCATCGCCCGCAATGCTTCTACCGCTTTCAAACTACTACCACCCGTTGATACCAGATCTTCAATCACCACAACACGTTGCCCTTTTTCTATCTTTCCTTCCACTTGGTTTGCTAAACCGTGATCCTTCGCTTTCGGGCGCACGTAGGCAAAAGGAAGCTTCAGAGCTTGTGCTAGAATTGCACCCATGGGGAGCGCCCCAGTGGCTACGCCTACAACGCCCTCGATGTTTCGGAATTTCCGTGCAAGTACCTCTTGCATTGACGAACAAATAATTTCCCTAGCTTCGTAGGAGGAAAGGGCAAGGCGATTGTCGCAATAAATGGGTGATAACCACCCAGAAGCCCATTCGAATGGCTTAGAATTTGTAATGTGAATTGCACCCAGCTCAAGCAGAATTTCTAAAAGTCTTGTGTCTTTCATGCGTTATCCAACAATTTTTGCAGCTGACTCCCAAATCAAATTATTACCCACTGTTCCAGTTTATCCGTTGCAGTGCGAAACATTTTTTTTGCACGCCGATATGCTTACCAGCCGCACCGTTGCAAAGGTATTAAACATTTTACTTGAGCATGGCTCCTATTCACGGTTACACCCCTTGTGCCATCTAGAAGGAATTATTGCGCCGATAAATGCAACCATCCTAAAAAAACGCGTTCTCCCAGCTTTCACTCGAATTGATGCTGCTGGAGGGCTCATTCTCTCTCCTACCCAGCACTATCTGTTTATTCTGCGCAACGGCTTTTGGGATCTCCCCAAAGGGAAAGTTGAGGCGGGTGAGACGCTCGCACAGGCGGCACTGCGCGAAGTAAAGGAGGAAACGGGAATAAACGAGGTGGAGATAGTGCGCGAACTCACCACAACGTGGCATACCTATTACATGGCTGGGCAAGAAAAGCCTATCCTCAAAAAAACGCGCTGGTTTTTGATGCATGCTACACAAGAAAGCAAGCTTGTACCACAAACGGAGGAAGGAATAGTTGGGGCTTATTGGTTACCGTATGAAGACGCAGTAGAAATTATTCCGAATGCCTACCGTTCTGTTGCCCAAGTCTTTAAGGCTGTAAATACTGGTAGCATAAAGTCTCAATAAACAATAGATCAAGGCGCTAGTAGCACGGGCGACGCATTATAATGTGATTACAGAAATCTACAAAGCATTGATAACAATCGCGCGCAATGCGATCTTGTTTTTCGCACTGAAAGTGCAGCACAATCTAGCCCAAGGCAACGCTTCGCTTAAATTACGAATTACAAATGACGAATTAC
>CAUVMY010000010.1:0-14851 GCA_963552845.1 uncultured Bacteroidia bacterium | reverse complement strand
CAGTAACATCCTTAGTATCTGTCATGATATCCTTACCTATCACGAGCAACCCTGCATAGTTTTTCTCTTGCAAGTAGGTTTGAATATCGGCAATACTATCGGGCTCTAGCACGTAAGTGAGGTTTGTGGAGGAATGTAGCGAATCGCTTACAGAATGCGAGTTGTCTACTACGCCAATGGTGTAGTGTTTGCCGCTATCCCATAAAATGAGTAGTGAGGGGAGTACCATCATTCCCGCAAAAAGAAGAGGAATAAGAAAAGTTGATACCAAAAAGCTCTTCTTACGCACGCGGATTGAGATCTCGCGATTGATAATCAGTAATATATTATGCATTGTTTCTTAGACCTTTCCCGCAGCTTAGTCGTTGTTGGCAAGATTTTCTTTTTCCGAAGAGTCTTTTACTACACGAATAAAGATATCATTCATGGTAGCAATCTCGCGCGAAAAATGCCCCACTTCTAGGTGTTTCAAAATCTCATGTAGCAGCGTATTGCTCGTCACCTCTTTTTCATCACTCTGGAGAATTGCCCAACGGAGCGACTCTGTGGGTTCTAGTTCGTCTATATGCCATTTTGTACCCAGCGCGTCTCTTAACCCCACCAGTTCGCCACGATACCCCAACTTAAAACGAGAGTCCGAAAAACGCTCTCGGATCTCGGCTACAGCCCCAGTAAGCACATTAGCCCCCTTATTGAAAAGCGTTATAGAATCGCATATACGTTCCACAGAATCCATATTGTGCGTAGAAAAAAGAACAGTTGCCCCCTTTCTACGTAACTCAAGAATCTCGTTCTTTAGCAACTCAGCATTGATAGGGTCAAAACCACTAAACGGCTCATCAAATATGAGTAGACGCGGTTCGTGTAACACTGTTACGATGAACTGCACTTTTTGCGCCATCCCTTTTGAAAGTTCCTCAACCTTCTTGTTCCACCAGCTAGCGATCTCGAACTTATCAAACCAATATTTGAGCGCTTTCATGGCATCTCGCTTCGATAATCCTTTCAACTGGCAGAGGTAGAGGGCTTGATCGCCTACCTTCATCTTTTTATATAAGCCACGCTCTTCAGGGAGATAGCCTATTTTACGGACATCTTCTCTCTTTAATGGCAGCCCATCTAGGAGGATTTGTCCCGAATCGGGGGCTGTAATTTGATTGATACAACGAATGAGCGTTGTTTTACCCGCTCCATTCGGTCCGAGAAGCCCATAGATACTACCCTCAGGAACTTCAAAAGTTACTCCGCGCAAGGCTTGGAAAGAGCCAAAACTCTTGCGCACTTCTTCTATTGCTAATAGACTCATAAATAAAAATGCTACTTCTTCTTATCACCAAAGGCGACACTGGATGCCAAACTACGGTAAAAAACTTATTGAATCGTTCCTATCAATTCTATCATACGTGTCGGCTCTACAGGATCGTTGACTATAAGGTAGATCTGTCTGTTCTGTTCCCCCATATAACCTTGCGTATTAAACGTTAACATGAGCTTGGCACTTTGCCCTGCAGGGATTGTCTCTTTATCCAAAGCGTGGGTTATACACGTACAATTTGTGATAACTCGACGAACCAGCAGAGGCATCTTCCCTACATTCTTGAGCTCGTATTCCTTTGTTACGGTTTCACCCGATTTACACGCCTCGAAGGTTTGTTGTGGTGTGGGAATTTCGAGATGCGCCGCCTGTTCACGCTCTTTTGCCGATAAATGCGAGAAATCTTCAACGCGCGTGAGGTGCAGATAGAGCGTTCCCAATGCTTCGCCGCTCGCGAACTTCAATTCTACACTTTGTGCCCCCCACTCTGTCATCTTCTTCGTCTTCATCTCGAGGTTGAACTTTGCCGTTTCGCCAGGTTTTAGTTTCAACTTTGTCTTTCCAGAGAAGAACTTAGGCATATCTCTTATCTCTACCACCTTCGTTTCTTCTGCAAAATTGTGCACTGGAACTTCTATATGTTGCACCGTATTGCTAGATACTTCGCCTAGTATTTGATAGAACGAACGGAAACCTATTTCGCCCAAACGTTGAGAATAGAGCTCCTTCTCCGTCGCATTGCGTGGGATAACATAACCTCGAATGGTAAGTACCACAGAGTTGGGTTCTGCATTGCTGCGCACTGTAAGCGTCTTTGAAAAACTATAAGGACGCCCCATGGGTTCAAAAACAGCGGTTATCTGCCCCTTCTTACCAGGCAAAACGGGCTCTTTTGTCCACTCAGAGGCTGTACAACCACAAGAGGTCGTTACACCATAAATGATTATAGGCGCAGTCCCCTTATTGGTAAATTCAAATGTATGACGCAACGCACCTCCATCCTCCTGTGCATCTCCGAATTGATGTTCCAAAGACTTAAAAGATATTAACCCGCCCTGCGCAAAAAGCAACGTGGTAATACCACACAATAAGAACAATAAACCTAACTTTTTCATAACGACCCTCCGTAGCGATGTTTGATCTATGCACAAAATTAGCGTTTATAGATTTAGTGTGTGGTTATCGCATCGTACGGATCACTGGGTACGTAGGCAACGCATACTCCATTATGCTATCTTAATTTCACAGAGAACAAAAAAGAGGGTGCGTCGTAATGTGCAACATATCCTCCGTTTTTTGCCCTTATGAAAAAAGATTTACCAGGCACCAATAATTAGCCGAGGCACAGCTTCTACAAAAAGTTCGAAAGGGACGTTCAAACTACTATCTAAACGTTCCCCTCATACAACTCCTCACCCATTCTCACGAACCACTAGAAGACAAAGAAGAAATCGAACACGTCGTGACTGTACTAGAAAAACACGAGCATGACATGTAAAGAAAAAGGCAAAATCTTTACACGTTGACTCTGGCATGTAAAGAAAAAGCGTTCTTTTTTCACAAAATAAGACACCTCCGAGACTACCCCATTTCATTTACTCTAGCCGTCGTTTGCTAACTTGCTAGGCTATTCCCATTTATAAAAAAATGGGCATCCGAGGCAGAAGCCTCGAACGTCCAACTTAGCTCTAACCAGTAGAAATGCGAACCTTAGTATACCAAACCGAGGTCACACATTGCATTGCCACCTTCATGAAGCCTGCAATGTTAGCACCTTTAACGAGGTTGATATAACCGTCTTTTTCCTTACCGTATTGAACAGCTGCATTGAAAATATCTTGCATGATAGTTTCAAGACGAGCGATCACCTCATCGCCAGACCAGCTATGCTTAAAATAGCACCCGATAATTCACCATCGGGAAGAAGCCTTGCTGGTAGCGATAGCCCACACGCTCGAGCTTCGCATCCCAATACTTGGCAAAGACATTACGCTGGTTGGTAAGGTTTTGCAAGTCTAGCGCCCACTCCTGAGAAAAGCGTTGGGCATTGTGACGAAAAGCGAGACGCAAATTCACCTTAAAGTAAGGAGCAGCCTTCTCTGAGTAGGGAGCGTGCCAATCCTCGACCAGCTCGCGTTCGCGGCGTGAAGCCGCCTCATCCACTGGGTTCATCCACTTCCCGCCGGCATATACCACCCGCGCATCCGCAAGTAGCGAAAACTTCGGACTAAAGGTAAACTCATATCCCCCGAGGAGATTGAAAGCATACTCTCCGTTAAATTTCGCATTGCGCCACTGACCATCCGTTGTCCGTACTTGCGACTGAAAGAGCGAGGAAGTAAAGAGGAAATAATAACCGCGGGAGAGGAACTTCTCTAGGGTCACCTCCAGCCCATAATTTCGTCCATTGCCAGAATTTTCCAAATCGCGCGGCACAGTGATATTGTACGAATCCCCCGCGTCTAGGAGTGAAAAACCAAGGATGTGTGCCCGCGAGACGGGGATCTGATAGAGCCACTGGTAGTAGAGCTCAGTCTTAAGTCGCAGGTCTTGCGAAAGTCGTAGGTCATAAGCCAACACGCCATGCAAGGCACGCGAAAGACCGAGGTTGCGCATCGAGGCATCTGCCATGGTACGCGGTTTTAGAAAATAATAGAGGGGAGACTGCGTCTGACTGTGCAGCCCGCCCGATAGTGTAAACGACTGACGAGCAGTAACTTTCCACTGCCACGCTAGGCGCGGTTCGAGCGCCCAAGTGTTATTAAGGTGCAACCAAAGTCCGTGCAACCCTGTAACAAGAGTGAGTCGAGAGGTAGGACGATAACGCCACGCCAGATGTGCCTGCGAAAGAAGATACTCCCCCTCAGAACCCACTCGCCGCAAATATGCGCCCGAAGACTGTAGCACCGAATCTTGCAAGGCAAGCTTTGCCCACTGGCACGATGCGCCCACCTCCCAGAAGTGTTGTGCCGAAAGGCGTTGTTGGTAATCTAATGCGAGTGCAGGGGCGTACTTCCGCAGTCGCATAGCGTACCACTGCACACGCGAGTCTGATCCCGTAATAGAATCGATGTCTGTCGCAGCCTGATTGGTAGTTGCTGCCAGCTTCAGTGCAAGGCGCGCATCAGAGGAAAAGCGATGCGTAAGCTTTGCCCCTAAGACCCCAGAGGCTGTGGAAAAATCCAAGTCGGAATTTTCAGGCTGTCCAGCTTGAGGAGTATCACCCTCGTGCCACTGAAAAAAGATACTATTGAGTCCCCCGAGTCCGAAGAGCTCGGCATGCCAACGAGTACTCAGCGGCACCTGTATCTTAAAGGTAAGATCTTGATAGTAAGGGATTGCTCCGTTCGTCCCGAGGTTTATCTTTAGCCCTAGGCGACTCAACAAAGCAGGAAAAGAGTAACGATACCCCACAAGAAACGAGCCCGCATGCCTTCGAGAGAACGGACCTTCCGCGCCAAGCTCAAAACCTCCCCACCCGATCTGCCCAACAAACTCGTACCGCTCAGGGTTACCATTACGCAACTGTAGGTCAAATGCTCCTGCCAGCGCATTACCATACCCCGCTGGAAAAGCTCCAGTTAGAAAGTCCGACTGCGCAAGATAATTCGCACTAATCATCGAAATAGGACCACCCGTAAGCCCGTCGGTCGAAAAGTGGTTTGGACTAGGTATATCCACTCCCTCCAGCCGCCAGAGAAGTCCAGTAGGGGAATTACCACGGATGACGATATCGTTCCGTTCGTCCGAGACGCTCATTACACCCGCATAATTCGCGACCATGCGGGCAGGATCACCCAGACTCCCAGCATAACGTTCGGTCTCTGCCAAGGTAAATGCACGCGCCGAAGCAAGTGCAAACTCATTGTCTGCGACGTCCTTACGTTTCGTATAGGCGATGGTAACGCCCTCGAGTTCGGTCACAGACTCCTCAAGGGGGATAGTTAAATAGAGTTCCTTGCCCGAAGTAAGGAGAAGGGCGTATGCCTCCCACGCGTTATAGCCCAGATGGGCAACCTGCACTGAATGCCGCCCTACGGGAATGGCAGCAAGGAGAAATTTCCCTTGAGCATCCGAGGTAGCAACGCGCGGCGGCGTGAGGGTAGTCACCTGCACCACAGCACCAGCAATCGGTTCATGTGTTTGCACATCCCGTACCACGCCACGGATGTTTTGCGTAAACAGGGTCGGTTGGCTTAATGACACCACTGGCAAGCAAAATAACAGTGTGAATACAAAGCAATATCGGCACAACATTTCTCTTACTTAAACTACGAAACCGAGGCAAAAGTAGAACAAACAGTAGGAAGAAACGGCGAGGGCAATTGTGTACCTTTGTAAGAAATGAAGAGAATAGCATGTATCGCATACCCTTGTTGCCGTTAGCAGCCGACATAGAGACAAAACCCATTTTGCGTCTCGCAGCACGGGCTCACCAAGCCGTAGGAGAAGTGAACGGGCTTGCCGAAAGAATCCCTAAGGAAGCAATCCTGATCAATACCCTTGTTTTACAAGAGGCAAAAGACAGCTCCGCTATAGAGAATATCGTAACCACCCACGACGAGCTGTACATTGCAGAACTGGATCTCGCCAATGCCGCCCTAACTGCGGAAACAAAGGAGGTTATGCGCTATGCTGATGCGCTCAAATATGGTTTCGAGCAGGTGCGAAAATGCGAAGTCTTGAACAATCGCCTCATCCAAGAGAAACAAGAAAAACTGATAGGTAATGCCGCTGGCTTCCGAACTGTGCCTAGTACAACTCTAAAAAATCAGTCTGGAGATGTCGTCTACACGCCCCCTCAAACCCACGGGGAGGTAGAGGTGCTAATGAGCAACCTTGAGAAATATATCCACGAAGACGACGGGGTTGACGGATTTATAAAGCTCGCTGTCGTGCACCACCAGTTCGAGAGTATCCATCCGTTCTATGACGGAAACGGGCGGACGGGACGAATTCTTAACGTACTCTTGCTAGTGCTGTACAAGGATCTAAATCTACCCATCCTCTACTTAAGCCGCTACATCACACAGCACAAAGGGGAATATTATCGTCTCCTACAAAGCGTTCGCGACCATGGTGAGTGGGAAACGTGGATTCTATTCATGCTACGCTGTATCGAGAGTACAGCGCGGGAAACAGAAGGGCAGATCCGGAAGATTATAGATCTTATGCAAAGGTATAAAAGGAAAATGCGCGAAATATTGAAAAGAGGATATAGCCACGAACTCCTAAACAACCTGTTCAGTTACCCCTATACTAAAATAGAATATGTAATGGCGGCAACGGGCACATCACGCCCGACAGCAGGAGGTTATCTCAATATATTAGCCGAGGCACAGCTTCTACAAAAAGTTCGAAAGGGACGTTCAAACTACTATCTAAACGTTCCCCTCATACAACTCCTCACCCATTCTCACGAACCACTAGAAGACAAAGAAGAAATCGAACACGTCGTGACTGTACTAGAAAAACACGAGCATGACATGTAAAGAAAATGGCAAAATCTTTACACATCATCTCGGACATGTAAAGAAAACGGCGTTTTTTTTACACATCGCCACTGACGTGTAAAGAAAAGCGCGTTCTTTTTTCACAAAACAGGAGATGCCCCCTAAGTGATACACAGGACGGACAAAGGGACTAAATAAAACAATTTCGGAGTACAAAAGCGTGTCAGCGGAGTCATCTCCCACACACCAGAGAATATATACATCGTCGGGGATACAGAAAACTTTTGCCCTCTTTACCAAAAAGAACGCCGTGTACTAACTTGCTGGGCTATCCACCCTATAAACAAAGGGCGTTCGAGGCAGAAGCCTCGAACGCCCAACTTAGCTCTAACAAGTAGAAATGCGAACCTTAGTATACCAAACCGAGGTCACACATTGCATTGGCTACCTTCATGAAGCCTGCAATATTAGCTCCTTTAACGAGGTTGATATAACCGTCTTTTTCCTTACCGTATTGAACAGCTGCATTGAAAATGTCTTGCATGATAGTTTCAAGGCGAGCGATTACCTCATCGCCAGACCAGCTTAACTTCAATGCATTCTGCGACATTTCCAAACCAGAGGTTGCAACACCACCTGCATTCACAGCCTTACCTGGTCCGAATGGTATACGAGCATTGATAAATGCGTGGATAGCCTCTGCTTGACAACCCATGTTAGAAACCTCTGCCACGTACTTCACACCGTTTGCAATAAGAGCCTTAGCATCGTCGGCACTCAACTCATTCTGCGTAGCGCAAGGCATAGCGATGTCAACCTTTACTTCCCAAGGCTTCTTGCCCGCAATAAACTTTGAGCCAGGGAATTTCTTTTCGTAAGGCGAAACAATGTTCTGGTTCGATGCACGGAGTTCGAGCATGTAGTTAACCTTCTCTTGAGTCATACCTGCCTCATCCAAGATGTAACCATCAGGACCCGAAATACATACCACCTTCGCACCCAATTGTACCAACTTCTCGCAAGCACCCCAAGCCACATTACCAAAGCCAGACACTGCAACGCGTTTACCTTTGATCGTATCGTTGTGTGCTGCCAACATATGGTTCAGGAAGAACACTGCACCGTAACCCGTTGCTTCAGGACGCATCTTAGAACCGCCCCAGTTCATACCCTTACCCGTGAATACGCCCGTGTGGCACTGCGCGAGCTTTTTGTACATACCGTACATGTAACCAATTTCGCGACCACCTACACCCATATCGCCAGCGGGTACGTCGGTTTCAGCACCAATGTGACGCCACAGTTCCATCACGAACTTTTCGCAGAAGCGGCGAACTTCAGCATCCGAACGTCCTGTTGGGTCGAAGTCACTACCACCCTTACCACCACCCATAGGCAGCGTTGTCAGAGCATTTTTGAAGGTCTGCTCGAAACCGAGGAACTTCATCGTATCTAGGGTTACATTCGGTTGAAAACGAATACCACCCTTGTATGGTCCGATTGCACCGTTGAATTGCACACGGTAGCCAATATTTACATGGATTTCTCCCTTGTCGTCTTCCCACGGCACTTTGAACATAAATACGCGATCAGGCTCGATGATACGCTCCATGATGCGGTTCTTTTCGAACTTCGGATTTTCGTTATACACGTCCTTTACCGATTCCACCACCTCTGTTACAGCTTGTAAGAACTGAGGTTCACCTGGGTGCTTCTTTTGCAGATCCGCCAAAATCTTTTGTACGTCCATGCTCTTATACTTTTTTGTTTGTCAAGGAAACCACTCCCTTGACTTGTTTATTTGCTACAAAGTTCAAAAATTAAAACCAAATAAGCAAACAATCCCAATGGCGCTGTGCGTCGCCGAATTTAGAAGCCATCCGACAGTCTTTTCCGAAAAGAAGCACCACCTTTCGTCGTAATTTCCAATATGAGTTCATTTTTGCGTAGTTGCCCAAAGTTCAGAGTAAAACCTTGTTCTAGCCATTTCAAATCATGCTCCGTCAATTCCGAGACATATCCTCCTGCTAACTTTCCCCTTTTCTTATATTCATAACCAGAACTTATGTATTCAGAATAATCCTGATAGCTTAACTGCACTTTTGCAGAGACATCTACTCTACCCTCGCCTTCGCCCTGCCATATTTTAATTCCTTGCACATTATAAGGCTTCTGTTAGGAGGACCTATTACAAGGATACGTTTGCTTCCCATTTCTCCGTATTCAGCAGCCAACTCGCGAAAGTCGGGGTTGCTCATTCCCTCAATTGCCTTGTCATAGTAAAGAATAACCGTGCTATAAGTAGTGTCCTGCCCATGTTCAAAGCGCATTTTGGTTGGCACAAAATACTTCTCGAAATAGAAATAGGTATAGTGGGAACAGCAATCTTTCGTGCAACTCACAAAAGACAACGATATAAAAACCAACAACAGTAGTAATACAAATCTAACAGTACGCATGACTTGATGAAGATTTACTCATTCTCTGTCATCTATAACCTTTTGATTATAGGCCAACGCCCCCTTACGCTTATTTCTAGCACCAAGTTGCTTTTGTCTTCCAACTGATCAAAATACAGTGTAAAACTCTCCGACATCCACTTTAGATCATAATCGGTCAACTCAGAAAGAGTCCTACACACTACCTCATAGAATCTTCCCTTGTAACCAGATTTTATATAGCCCGAATAATCCACAAATTTTAATGTGACTTTGGCAGAGACATCCACTCGCTCCTTTCCTTCGCCTTGCCAGACTTTAATACCTTGTAGATTATAAGGCTTTCTGAAAGGAGGGGGAATTAGTGAAAAACGTTTCTTGCCCATTTCGCCATACTCTGCCGCCAACTTTCGAAAGTCTGGGTTATCCATTCCTTCAACATAATTGTCGCCATAGAGAGAGACACCACAACCTCTTGCTCCAAAATTAATAGTGACACTTGATGGAGCAAAATATCTCTCAAAATAGAAATAAGTATAATGGAAATCGCCTTTCTCACATTCCACAAAGACAAAAAGAGAAAGCGCTAGAAATAACGATAACATAAATCTAACAGTACGCATGACTCTTCAGTATTTGTTAGTGGTAGACATCTGCAATCTGCTCAATATCATACTGGTAATACCCCTCTCTGCTCCCATTTAACACACTATCTTTGATTACGCGGTTTTTTGAGTCAAAGACTCCTGCATAGTAATATCCATTACTAGAAACTCCCCATCCCCAATTGCAATGAAATAACCGCTGCGTCTCTTTTTTTCGGTATATAACCTTTCTTTCGAGCCAATCAAATACCTCGACCGAACGTTCTCTCACTCTATAACCATCACAAAGCCATACATGCCCGCCACAATAGAACGAGATACTGAGTATCGGTACTACATATTTTTCAGAAGCGCCACACATTAGCACAGGTCGCTCACGATCTATGCTCAGTTCAACATCCCTTGTACTGTATTCATGGGGTTCAAAATCTACTGCACATCTGTAGCCCATTTGCTTCAGCACCTTCGGCTTTTGGTTTACCATGAAGTTAACATTTTTACAACAAACCGACAGTCTATGCAAAGCAATACCACGAGTGACGCATTATAGGAGTCTGTAAAAAAAAGCTCACAAGAAACACAATAGAGTGCCCGAGTTCGGTCTCACTTTTACAGGAATCGTGTTGCCCTTACAGGGCGCATACAGGGGGTATGCGGTATTTACCCAAGGTGTCGCGCATACTGTGCGCTTACCTTGGGCTAGATTGTACTGCCCTTTCAGGGCGAAAGACAAGATCGCATTGCGCGCGATTGTTATCAATGCTTTGTAGATTTCTGATGCGTCACCCGTGCCCTGACAGAACGCATACAAGGGGAACACTATATTCACCCAAGATATCGCGCATGCTATGCACTTACCTTGGGCTAGATTGTGCTACACTTTCAGTACGGAAAGTGATGTATCATAGAGCTACAGTGCGAAGCGAATTTTCGCTACTTAACTGCGAACCCACTTCCATTTGTCAATTTTTTCCTGAATGAGTTACCGTCCTTTATCGTAAACTCTAACACAAGATTTCGTTGATCTGGGAGTTGTCGAATGCGCACACGCAGTTTACGTGAAAGCCACTTCAAATCATGCTCCGTGAGCTCACTCATTTTTCTATACACCCTTTCATCAGTTGCTCCCTGATAGCCATTCTGTATGTATGTGGAATAGTCATCGTAGCTAATTTCAGCCTTTTCTGAGACATCAGTCCACGTTCCTTCATGCTTCTGTAATACTCTAATTCCCTGTATATTATAAGGCTTGCACCTCGGAGATGCAAAAAGCAGCAACTCCCTCTCTGACACGTCGCCATACAACTCCTCGTTTTATTTAAACTAACTAATTTCCTCATCCTCAATAAAGGAGTTGTACGACATAGAGAGGAAACAATCGACAAGATCGCCATCTTTACCCACTGAAGCGGTAGTACACTCTTCGGTTGGGATAAAATATTTCTCGATAAAATGGTGCTTTCGACGTCCTTTACAAACCTCTCTCTTCTGACACGCAGATAATGTAAAAAGCACGAATAACAATAATGCTAAAGTTCTAAATTTCATTGCTGTCATTTCCTTCACATTTTAAGGATGTACATCCACCAATTGTTTTATGTCATATTGGAAACAACGAGGGATAGATCCTTGATAAATTGGTAGACGGATTGTTCCTTTTATGGGACTATTGGAATTAAACACCCCCTCATAAAAGTATCCGTTATTAAAGCCATACCACCCCCAATTGCAGTGTAGCAGGAATTCAGATTCCTGCTCTCTGCTTATTACTTTTTGCGTCTTGACTTTCGTAGAACTCCCAAAATCGATACCGTACTAAATTACCGTCACAAAGCCAAACGTGCCCTCTCTTATAAATGCCCGCGTCTTTCCCTTAGAATCGCCTCGAGCTAGTTGCGTTGCGATGGCAAGCACTTCGCCACGCGTACGTTGCTCGGCTGCCGCATCTACAACAGTTCTAGTATCTGCTTGTTCTTCGTTTTTAGGAGTCTCAACGGTAAGCTCTGCCTTCTTACATGAAGTATATCCTGAAGCAAACAAGACTACCACACTCCAAACTACTAGTTTTCTTATCATTACTCTTCGGTTTTTTGATTTGCTATAAAGTTAACATTTTTACAACAAACCGACTGCCTATGCAAAGCAATGCCTCCAAAGGCAACCCCCTCAGTTTGGTTACCTTTGTAAGCAAAATTTAGCGAGGGGGAATGGGCAACGAGAAAATCTCGGTGGTGATTAACACCTTAAATTCGGAACAATACCTAGAACGCGTATTGCGCTCGGTAGCTCCGTTTGATGAGATCGTTATCTGTGACATGGGTAGCCAAGATGCAACCCTATCGCTTGCCGCACAATACCACTGTCGAGTTGTAGAACATGCCCCTACGGGCTTTGTAGAACCTGCTCGCAACTTTGCCATACAGTCGGCAACACATCCGTGGGTGCTTGTAGTAGATTCTGACGAACTCGTACCACAAGCGCTGGTAGACTTCTTGCGAACGCACGTCGCCAAAGAGACCCCCGAAGAAGGCATCCGTATTCCGCGCAAAAACTTCTTCTTGGGACATTGGATGCGCAACGACTATCCCGACTACACATGCCGCTTCTTTCGCAAATCGTGCGTCTTCTGGCCGCCGTTCATACACCATCAACCGCAAATAGAGGGGCGCACACTTACCATCCCACGCAAACGGACAGATTTGGCATTCATCCATCTTATCAATCCGTCGGTCAGTATGCGTTTGCAGAAAATAGATCTCTATACCGACAAAGAACTTGAGAGACGCGCCAACCAGCATGTATCTACCGCAAAACTTCTATTTTCTCCTTGGGTGCGTTTTTTTAAAGCCTACTTTCTAAAAGGGGGAGTTTTTGAAGGACGTGCAGGTTATATACACGCCAAACTACAAGGCATGTACAAGTTTGCCACACTCGCAAAACTGTACGAAGCACAACATATAACAGAACAAGACGCGGATCTTAACGCCTTTACTACACAAGAGACCCAAGTAAAGACAAATGAGTAGTAACAACCCCAATCTATACGTTGTAATTATGGCTGGTGGCGGCGGACTGCGTCTCTGGCCTGCAAGCAAACGTTCACATCCCAAACAGTTTCTCGATCTCCTTGGAAACGGACAGACCCTTTTACAAGGCACCTACTCCCGTGCAAAATGCTTTGTAGACAACAAACGAATTATCGTTGTCACTGCTCAAGAATACGCGCAACTGGTAGCAGAACAACTTCCCGAACTTCCACAGGAAAATATACTCGGCGAGCCTTGTAAACGGAATACAGCACCATGCTTAGCACTAGCCAACGCTTGGATTCGTGCACGAGACCCTAGAGCTTTTATGCTTGTTCTCTCCAGCGACCACCACATCCCTGACCTCAACGCTTTTACTAATTGCATAACGGATGGGCTCGCATTCTGCCAAACACAACCCGAGGCACTCCTAACAATAGGACTACACCCTACACGCCCCGAAACGGGTTATGGCTACATTGAAACCCATACCGTAGAGTCCGCTGGTGTAACAAAAGTGAGCTGCTTTCGCGAAAAACCAGACCTTGAAACAGCAAAACGCTATGTGGCAGATGGCAACCACCTTTGGAATAGTGGCATCTTTCTTTGGAGTACCTCTGCGCTTGCACAAGCCATAGAACGTTTTCTTCCGCTAGTGCATAAAGCTTTTATACCGTTGGTAAACGCCTCTAACATAGAAAGCCAGAACATCGAAACAATATACGCCTCCTGCCCCGAGATATCGATAGACAACGGCATACTAGAACGCTCCGAATCTGTCTATGTACTCCGCGGCACATTTGAGTGGTCTGATCTCGGAACATGGAGCGCCATAGGACGCTATATGCCTCACGATACCCTACAAAATGCCACTGTTGGCAATATCTTTACACACGATGTACAACAGTGCATTATCCACTCAGACGCAGATCGACTATTAGCACTTGTGGGGCTAGAAGGCTTTACCGTGGCATGGCATGACAATACGTTGCTGGTATGCCCCACAGAACGGGAACAAGAGATACGACAAGTCGTTAAAGAGATAGAAACGAAGTTCGGAGAAACATTTTTATAGCAAATTTGTAAGCATCGGAGTATATGCAGATTACTAGTGAGATGATCGGCGCTCTCGATCAGCGTGTGGCAACGCTGGGGAGGCATCTTTGACATTGACGGAAAACGCACACAATACGCAGCCGAACAGGCGCTCACAACGGCTGAAAACTTTTGGGACGACAGTGAAGCTGCCGAAAAACAACTGCGTAAGGTAGCTACCATCGGGAACTGGATTCAGCATTTTGAGCGCGTCAAGAAGGAGTGCGATGATCTGGGTGTCCTTTACGACTTCTATAAAGCGAACGAAGTAAGCGAAGAGGAGCTGGAAGCAGCATACAACAACACCGTTGCTCAAATAGAAGAACTCGAACTTCGCCAAATGCTTGGAAAGCCTGAAGACAACCTTGGGGCAATCCTCAAGATAAACTCGGGGGCAGGTGGCACAGAAAGTATGGACTGGGCTATGATGCTGATGCGTATGTACCAGCACTGGGCAGACCGCAACAACTATAAATACAAGATCGCCGATTTGCAAGAGGGCGAAGAAGCAGGCATTAAATCTGTTACTATGGAAATAGTCGGCGAACTTGCTTATGGTTATCTCAAAGGTGAAAACGGTGTACATCGGCTTGTACGCATTTCCCCCTTCGACTCCAATGCGCGCCGCCACACCTCTTTTGCTTCTGTATTCGTTGCACCAGCAGTCGATGACAACATCGAAATTGTAGTAAACCCTTCCGAAATCAAGTGGGATACCTACCGTTCCTCAGGCGCAGGAGGACAAAATGTTAACAAGGTAGAAACTGGAGTACGACTCTACCATATACCTACAGGAATTGTTATCGAAAACACAGAGACACGCTCCCAACTCCAGAACCGCGAGAATGCCATGCGTCTTCTCAAATCGCATCTCTACGAACTAGAGCTCCGCAAACGAGAGGAGGAGAAACGAAAAATT
>CAUVMY010000009.1:0-15468 GCA_963552845.1 uncultured Bacteroidia bacterium | reverse complement strand
CAGTACATAGTTTTCCTCTTCTAGTACAATCGTAGGTGGCAGCTTCTGTTTACCATGCAGTGGAAACAGAATGGTGCGATACCCCACAAATGAGACTACGAGCGTGTCGTTTTGTTCTTTTTCGCTGCTCAGTACGAGTTGGAAATGCCCCGAGGGATCGGTGATAGCCCCCACCTGTGCATGTTGCTTTAAGTAGACGTTTACGGCAAAAAGGGGAGCGCCCGCTTTGTCTACCACGCGGGACTGTAGGGTGACACTCTGTGCACGGAGCGTGGTGCTCACACAAAGTGACAGAAGAAGGCAAATCTGCCGAATTCGCATGGCGGGAACTCGATGTTTTAGCTTTTAATCCGCGCTAAGGGGGTGTTACTGGGCTTTTTTGAGTTGTTGCTCGAACTCGGTAATAAACCACCGCCCGTTGGGGTATTCTTTTTGGGCAGCATTTAAGAGCACTCGCGCCTGTTCGTATAGCTCCTTCTGAACGTAGTAGGTTAGTAGTAGCTGGTAGGCCTCTTCGCGTCCCCATGAGGGCATGTAGGGGTTTGGTACTTGTTGGGCTGGGTACGAAAAAGCGCTTTCAACAAATATCTTTCCGTTTTTTTGCCTCCGCCAAAGAATGCGGGGGTATAAAAATCGTTTGTGGCGAGTACGTACCACGCGCGTAGATTGGTAGAATCCATTTGCAATGCAGTTCGGGCGTTTTCTACCGCTTGACTAGAGAGTTTGCCTGCGCCCATCCCCGAGCGGAACTGTATTGCAAGGTTTTGCAAAGAGGCTAAGAGGGCGTAATCTTCGGCATTCTTCTTTCCGATCTTCGCCATGTCGTCGCAAGCACGGTTGATTATGTGTTCTGCCTCTTTCGCTTGCTTATTTCTCAGGAAATAAATCGTTTCCATGCTTCGCGCATAGCTTTGCCAATACGTTGTGAGGTTATTCTGAGGTGTAAGTGCGGCAAGTTGTAGGAGCATAGAATCTAGCGGCGCAATATTTTGTTGTGCTAAGGAGCTGCTCAGTGCACTGTCTATTTTGTACTGAATATTCTGTAAAAATGAGAAGTCTTGTGCAGAAAGTGGCAATGTTAAGAAGAGCACGAAACAAAGAGAAAGGGTAGATCTTGCGTTTTTCATTGTTTGTATTGTTTGATACGCAAAGATGTAACGAATAAGGCCTCGTCCTTCTCTTGCGAAAAGAAATTCGCAAGATTGACTAAGCTCCCATCACTAGAGGTCAATTAAAAAGTCTTCACACAAATGACATTTAATGACACAAAATGGACAAGAAAATGGTTTTTGGGTTTGCAAATTCCATCTTTCGGACGATATTGAAAATCTGCCGTGTAATAAGGAAGAAACGTAAAATCGCGGCATTTTTCAAAAAGACTTAGAAAACTATTTACTGTTATTGATTTTTATTTTGCTTTCTTTGTCTAGAGTTTAGAGTCATGAGAGTGAAGGCTACAGCAGAGGAACAGGAGAGACGGCAGCGCATTTTAATGGCAGCGTGGCGTCTGATGAGTCAAAAAGGAATTAAGGCGGTAACTATGGATGAGTTAACCGAGTCGTTAACGATGTCTAAGCGTACGATCTACGAACTATTGCACGATAAGAAGGAGATTGTCCGTGGTTTGTTGATGGAATTGTGTTTGCCCGAGAAGATGAAGTCAGTCCCGCAGGAGGGCGATACCTTAGAATATCTATTGAAAATGATGCTCAAGGGATGGAATGCTTATCGAGCCGTCTCACCGCTTTTTTTCTGCGATTTAGAAATCTACTATCCCGAGGTATGGAAAGAGTATACGCAGTTTGTGCAGCAGCGGCATTGCAAGCAACTGGAGAAGCTCTTAACAAAAGGGATTAAAGAAGGTGTCTTCCGTGCCGAAATAGACGTACAAGCGGTGGCTCTGATTTTAGTAGAAAGTACGATGTGGATGATGCACTATCAGGCATTTTCAGAAAGTGCAAAGACACCAGAACTCCTTTTGGGGCAGTTTTACGCTTTGTTGATCTATGGTGTTGTGTCAGCTGATAGCCGAGAACGGGTGTCGCATTTCTTTGCGCGTGAAATGAAATAGAATATGGTCAGGAGAACTGTTTCTTGTTATTTTTTTGGGTTATTGGTATTAGGCGGTCTTGCTACTGCACACGCAGCTGATACGATTCGTGTAACCCTTGCAAGTGCATTGTCGCGCATTGAAACTGAGAATTTGCTACTTCGAGCTACGAGCGATGGCATAAAACAAGCAGAAGTGGCACAATTGGAACGGTGGGGAGCGTTGTTGCCATCGTTAGATGCGAGTGGATCTTACAATCGCCACCTCAAGAAACCAGTCATCTTTTTACCCGAAGGTTCGCCTATGGGGAGTGTTCTCGAACTTGGTTCTGATAACAGTTATCAGGCTACTGTGTCCGCTGCACTTCCTCTATTCGCTATGCCAGCCTATCGAAATATCGCGATGGGAAAAACGGATAAAGAAATTGCAGTGGAAACGAAGCGCGGAACAAGAGTAGATTTACGTGGAAGTGTGCGTTTGAGTTTTGCTAATTGCTTATTGGCCAAAGAGTCCCGAGAGGTGGTAGAGCAGAGCCTACAAACAGCACAGGTCACCTTAGAGAATGTAAAGAATATGGCATCGCAGGGCATGGTGTCGGAATATGATAGAGTGCGTGCTGAGGTGCAGGTTAGCAATCTAAAACCTCTTGTTTTGCAGGCGCGTCAAGGTGAAGAAGTGGCGTTCCTCACTTTGCGCTCCCTGATTGGTATAGCAGATACAATTCCCATTGTGGTTGATGGCGATCTAGAAACCATTTTGTCGGGTTATGAAGCTCGTGTACACACAACAGGAGAAATGGTGTCTAATTCCAAGCTAAAACTACTCAAATTACAAGAGCAACGTCTGTCGCAGCAGCAGCGAATTGTACGCGCTGGGCACTATCCGATCTTGTCGGCGTTCGCGAATTATCAGTGGCAGACACAGGCTAATGATTTTAATTTTGATAAGTATCGTTGGGTTGAAGTTGCACTCGTTGGCGTGCAGCTTAAAATTCCATTGTTTTCGGGCTTTACTAAATACTACCAAGAGCAGCAACTGAAGATTGGCGTGCAACGTGCTGCATGGCAGCGTTCCTATACCGAACAGCAATTAGGAATACAGCGTCATGCGCTGCAAGAACAGATGTTGGCGGCGCGCGCATCTATGCAAGCTTGTAAGGAAGCACTTGCATTGGCGCAACGCGGTGTAACAATTGCACGCGGGCGTTACAACGCGGGCGCGGGAACAATTTTAGAACTAACCGATGCTCAAATGGCGCATGTACAAGCCAACTTGAATTACTACAAAGCCATGTTTGACTATATAAAGGCAGCGGTAGAACAAGATAAGCTCGAAGGAAGAGAATAGCAAAGAAATGCGGAAAGAGTTGGGAGATATGGTGAACAGAAAGATAAATCAGGCAACATTAGTGCTAGTCGGTATAGGCGTTCTCTTTTTATTGAATCGCTGTGGCAGTGCAGAGCAGAGTAAGGCGACTAAAGACGCAGAGCGTTTGAAGGTTCGCGTAGAACTTTCGTCAACCATGCGTTTGCAGGATAATGAGACCTTTAGCGGTACAGTGGAGGCTTTCGAGCGAAACCAAGTTTGCCCCGCAATGGCAGGGCGAATAGACAAGGTCTTTGTTGATGTGGGGGATCGCGTAGTGGCTGGTCAACAGCTCGTGCAGATGGACGAAACACAACTGCTTACAGCGCGTGCGCAGATGTTAACTCTCGAACGCGATTTTAGCCGTCTAGATACTTTGAAACGCTTAGGGAGTGTTACCCAGCAGCAGTACGATCAAATGAAAACGCAGCTGGAAGTAAGTAGAGCTACTGTAGCAAACTTGCAGAAAAATACGCGCTTATTGTCCCCTATTTCGGGTATTGTAACAGGGCGCTACTACTATGCAGGCGAACTCTTTGCCATGTCGCCTACACCAGAATCTAACGGTCGTGCGGCAATAGTTACTGTGATGCAAGTAAATCCTGTCAAAGTCCTCATCAATCTTCCCGAAGGTCGTTTAGGTCGCGTTCGTGTGGGGCAAAAGGTAAACGTTGCTTTAGATGCTTACCCTGATCGCGAATTTGTAGGCGAAGTCTATCGAGTGGCTCCAACGGTGCACGCACTCTCACATACGGCACAGGTAGAGATCAAGGTTTCGAATAACGACTTAGTTTTAAAACCTGGTATGTTCGCACGTGTTTCTCTATCATTTGGCGAGGTAACACGTGTGGTAGTGCCCGATTTAGCCATCGTGCATCAGCGTGGTACAAACGATAGAGCGGTCTTTGTCGTTTCTAAAGGGACAGCACACAGAGTATTAGTTAAGTTGGGCAATCGCGTGGATGATAAAGTAGAAATCCTTGAGGGATTGTCCGCAAATGATTCTGTAATTGTTACAGGCTTGCGTTTCTTACAAGACGGACATTTAGTTCAAGTGGCACAGTAAGTGGGCGTTCCGTTCACGTGAGCTAAAGTTGTAAGTGTAAGGTAAATTTTATCCGAAGAGCTTAAATGAAATTATACGAATCCTCTGTTCGTAAACCGATAACTACTCTACTGCTTTTTGCAGCAGTTATTTTATTCGGCTTATATTCTTACAATCGGTTAGCAGTAGATCTTTATCCTGAAATAGATCCTCCTTTCATCTCGGTGTTTACCTTTTATCAAGGTGCTAATGCTGAGGATATTGAGACAAATATTTCGCGTCTTCTCGAAGATAACCTGAACACCGTTTCCAACTTAAAGAAACTGACTTCTAATTCCTATGAGAACTATTCGTTTCTCTTTTTGGAGTTTGAGTGGGGAGCAAATCTTGATGAGGCTACGAACAGCATACGGGATGCATTGAGTCGTATAACCAAAAGTTTGCCCGAAGGTGCAGAGACACCGATCATCTTCAAGTTTAATACGAACATGATCCCGATTCTCGAGTTCTCTGTCACAGCTCGTGAGAGTACCCCAGCGCTCGCAGAAATAATAGAGGACGCTGTCGTAAACCCATTGAATAGAATTGATGGTGTGGGTGCAATCACTATTAGTGGTGGTGAGAAGCGTGAGATAATGGTAGATGTAGACCCAAAGCGTTTGGAAGGCTACAATCTTACCGTTGAGCAAATTGGCCGTGCAATTGCCAGTGAGAATTTGAATATCCCAGCGGGGACACTTTCAACAGGCAACATGAGTATTCCGCTTCGTGTGCAAGGAGAATTTGACGCAAGTGAGCGCCTAAATAGTATCATAGTTGGACAATTTCAAGGTAAAAATATTCGCTTGGAAGAGGTGGCACGTGTAAATGACTCTTTGGCGGAGGAATCGCTTGTAGTGCGCCGAAATGGGCTACGTGCACTCAGATTTTCTATACAGAAGCAGTCAGGTGCGAATGCTGTTAAGGTGGTTCAGCAGGTGATGCAGATGCTCCCTGAGTTGGAACGAAACCTCCCGCAAGATGTACAAATTGCGACACTGTTTAATACCTCAGAGTTTATAGAGAATAGTATAAACTCTCTGACCGAAACGGTGCTTTACGCAGCACTTTTTGTAATGCTCGTTATCCTCTTTTTCCTCGGGCGTTGGCGGGCAACGTTTATTATCATTCTGACTATACCCGTCTCTCTCATAGCGGCATTTATTTATCTGTTTGTATCGGGTAACTCCATCAATATCATTTCTTTAAGTTCTCTCTCTATTGCCATAGGGATGGTTGTTGATGATGCTATCGTGGTGTTGGAGAATGTTACTACGCACCTAGAACGTGGGAGTTCGCCACGCGAAGCCGCCGTGTATGGGACTAATGAGGTTGCTCTTTCTGTAGTTGCTGCTACACTTACGGTGGTTGCCGTATTCTTACCACTGACCATGATAAGCGGTTTGAGCGGTGTTATGTTCCGCCAGTTAGGAGCAAGTGTTACTCTGGTTATTGTAGTTTCGGTGCTTGCCGCTTTGTCATTAACGCCTATGCTTGCATCACGTATCCTTCATTTGCGACCGAAGAATGCGAGAGCACAAGGGAATATCGTGCAGCGCAGTATAGAACAATTGCTGCGTACACTGGATAATTTCTATGCCAGAACACTTACATGGACTACACGCCACCGTGGCTTAGTCATCACGGTTATGGCTGTGGTATTTGTTGGGAGTATGATGTTAGTACCGTTCTTACGTACGGAGTTTATGCCTCAGTCTGACAATTCGCGTATTAGCATAACGGCAAAACTTGCTACAGGGGTTCGTGTACAATATACGGGGCGCATTGTAGATAGTATGGAGCGCATGTTGCAAGCACAAAACCCAGAGATCTCATTGCTGTCCACGAGTTACGGATCGGCTGGCAGTGATAATTTGTTCGCTGCTTTTCAGGGGAGTGGTGACAATGTGATTCATCTGGATATTCGCTTAGTAAAGCCACACTTGCGAAACCGAACAATGTTTACAATAAGTGATTCTGTACGTAGTGCGTTGCAACGAATCCCAGAGATTGAAATGCTTACCGTTACGCCTGGCGGCAACCAAGGGGGCGTTGGTGGCGCTCCGTCAATAGATGTCAATGTGTTTGGTTACGACCTTGAGCGTACAACGCAGATAGCAGAGTCGCTTGCAGAGGCTATGAAGAAAATTCCAGGTACACGAGACGTACAGGTGAAACGTGACCCATTTAAGCAAGAATATAATATAGAGTTTGATCGGGAGAAGCTGGCTCTGCATGGTCTAAATACTGCCACTGCGGCACAATTTGTCCGCAATCGTATCAATGGGATGGTGGCATCAAAATACCGTGAAGGAGGAAAGGAATACAATATTCGCGTGCGTTACGCAAAAGAGTTCCGAGAATCAACGGAGGCGATTGATGAGATAACATTCTATACGCCTAGTGGCGCGCCTCTGAAATTAAAAGATGTGGCAAAGGTGACAGAGTTCTTTGCACCGCCTTTCATTAGTCGCGAGAATAGGCAACGAGTGATCAAGGTCTCTACGGGGATGCAAAATGCCTCGCTCTCTACAATAGTGGACGCAATATGGGATGAGGTACATAAAATGGATATCCCTAGTGACATATCTATCGGGATTGACGGAACAGCGAAAGAGCAGCAGGAATCGCAAAGCGATATGGGTTTGCTTCTCCTCCTAGTACTTATGCTTGTTTATATTGTGATGGCTTCGCAGTTCGAGTCCTTTAAGTCTCCTTTTATTATTATGCTATCGTTACCGTTCGCATTTAGTGGTGTGGTATTGGCGTTGTTAATAACGGGAGAGGCGCTCAATCTTATCTCAATGATTGGAGCTATCATGCTCGTGGGGATTGCAGTGAAGAATGGTATTGTGCTTGTGGACTATACCAATTTATTGCGTGAGCGCGGTTATTCTACCTTCCGTGCTGTAATAGAGGGGGGAAAGTCGCGTTTACGTCCAGTGTTGATGACTTCATTGACCACAATCCTCGGGATGTTACCTTTGGCACTGAGCACAGGTGAAGGGTCTGAGGTGTGGCGACCTATGGGGATTGCCGTAATAGGCGGTCTTACATTCTCGACAATGCTTACTCTGTTGATTGTTCCTGCCGTTTACGCCGCCTTTGCGGGTAGTGCAGTTAAGTCAGCGCGGAAGAAAGAACTAAAGAAGTTGTTACGTAAGTAGTGGAGCGATTTTTAGTGGTGCAATGAAAGCAGTTTTTATAGTATACAATCAGGCGAGCATAGATAAAGTGCTTGACGTTTTGCGTCGTTTAGGTTTACGAGGCTATACGCAGTGGGAACAGGTGAAAGGTGTTGGTAGCGACCATGGTGAGCCTCATTTAGGTTCGCACACGTGGCCCGCTATAAACACCGCAATGCTTGTGGTGTGTGAGGCGACCGAAGCCTCTTCTCTTATGCAGGAGCTCAAAGCGATAGACGAAAGTGCCCCTGAGCAAGGATTACGTGCTTATTGCTGGGATGCGCAGGGGTGGTAGTTTTTTTGTGAACCGTTGAGATTTGTGTTGTCTTAAAAGGTGTGTGCGTTTTGCGCAACGTGTGGATACTCTCTTTGTACGAGGGGTGCTGTGTTGTTTATAGAATCAGCTAGAAATGGGAGAAGAATATAAGCATCCCAAAAAGTTGGTGCAGATTAACCTCACAACAAGATATTAAACAGATTAGATAGCCCCCAGAACACTGACGAAGCGAGTCAGCTGCATGCTTTTTATGCGATCAGGATACTCTCGTTACTCAACAAGACAGCGAATTTGCCGTTCTTTGTAAAGAGGAATATTAACAGATTCTAATGTCGCATTGGCTTACAACCATCCTACTTGCATGCTACACTCTACTATCTCTCCTCTGCAATGCAGAGGCGCAGGACAGTACTACATCTGTACGTCGTGTTAGTGCAAAATTTGAGGTAACTCTCTCAGATGGAAGCCCTTTTGTAGGTACAGTAATGCTTAAAGATACGAGCAACGACGTGATTTATCTTTACACCAATCGGTTTGGGCTCGGATTTGCCCAATTACGTCCCGATTCGGAGTATAGTGTGTCAGTCGATGGTTTCCCACAATTTTCTCACTTTTCCACAATCCCTATTTCGCAGGGTGTTATGGAAATTGAGCTTGTACTTCCGCCTGCAGCACTGAAGGGTGTTAGTGCCAAAGAGGGGTACGGATTAGTACTCTTCAGCTATCTTGATGTAATGGGTCATCCCATGACTAACCGTCTGTTGTACTGTAAGAGCGAGGATGGTGAATTGTACACAGGAATTACCAATGCAGCAGGCAAAGCACGTGTTGAAGTGCCGCTCGGTCACACCTATCGGTTCAGTGTTGACGGGATACCGAATTTCGATTCTCATACTTTTACCCATTATCCGCCTCTACAAACTGCCGAAATAAAATTAGAACTCAACAAAACGACAGTTATCAAGCACTCGCTATTGCCTAAACAATCCGACAAGACCTCAGATAAATCCAAAGAGACGCGATCGAATAAAAGACAAAGCACGCCAAGATATCGTACGCATCAGGACAGTATTCGTGGTGCGAAAAAACGCATCAATCCGCCGCGAGCACAAAAGAATCCACCTTCTTTTGCTATTCCCTCGCGCGAAGAGGCGGCTACAGTCCCCCTTGTATCAAAACGAGTACTCGAGGGCGTTTACATGCTCCGCAACGCAGTACAAGAAGAGGAGCGTCAGAACAGAAATTTCGTGCGTCGTTCTCGCCTCCATTTATTGCGAACCCTACAACGAAAAGAGTACGATAGTGCAGTTTATGTGGTAGATGTTACGTGTAGCATGGATTCATATATTGAGGAATACCTTCTTTGGTTATCATTGGCGAATAACGCACAGAAGATGTACGGCGGGGTATTCTTCAACGATGGAGATGGGCGAGCCGATTCCACGAAAGTGGCTGGGAGTACGGGAGGTGTGTATTTAGTACCCCGTCTGATGAATGAAATAGCGGAAGTTCTAGTAAGTGCTATATCTCACGGCTGTAGTGGCGACGACCCTGAGAATGATCTCGAGGCTCTCCTCTTCGCTGAAAGCGAATATCCGCATGCTAAACAACTGGTTTTGATAGCCGATAACAACAGCGCTGTACGCGACATAGAGCTACTACCTTTGCTCACAAAGCCAGTGCACGTAATTCTTTGCTCATTAGAACCGCTAAACGAAGCGAATCCTCCGAACGAGGATTATGTGAATATAGCCATCGCTACCAATGGCTCTATTAGTACTCTTAATGAAGATCTGCGACTACTAAAAGAAGACCTATCATCGGATAGAATTGCTGTGGGACGCTGGCATTATCAAAAGTTGAAAAATCGTTTTATACGCATCATACCATAATGAGACAACCCCTTGACCAACTTATACCCAGCGACTGGTATAAAGTGCTTGCAGAGCGCGGTACAATACCGCAGATTGAGCAGATTTGCGAAAAAGTAGAAGAGCTACGCTTACGCGAAATTGTATATCCAAGTGAGGAAAATATGTTCCGCGCACTACGCGAAACACCTCTAGAGAAAGTGCGCGTAATTCTTATTGGGCAAGATCCCTATATCAATCCTGGGCAAGCGATGGGTTTGGCTTTTTCTGTCCCTAAAGGAACTACACCCCCGCCCTCGTTACGGAATATTTTCATCGAATTACAAAACGAGTTTGGCGGAGAACGACGAACCAATGGCGATTTAACTGACTGGACGGCGCAAGGGGTACTCCTTCTTAATTCGGTATTATCGGTAACAGAGGGGCAGAGCTTTTCGCATCAAAACATTGGCTGGCAGACAGTTACACGTACAATTGTAGAAATAGCACTGGGTACACCTACGCCCAAAGTGATGCTACTCTGGGGGCAAAAAGCGAAGGAACTCGTAGAAGGAATTCCGACCCAGGATAATCTGGTACTTATGGCAGCACATCCTGTTGCTATGACGCGGAACAATCCGTTCATCGGGTGTAGTCACTTTTTGCTTGTCAACAGATGGCTCACTCGCGAGGGACTTAAACCGATCCAGTGGCTATAGGGCTCTCTACGAAGTATTACGTAAGAGTTAATGACGAGGTACTAGGAGCAACTGCTTAGTGCATTCGCAATTAACTCAGTCCATTCTGTATTGTAGCACAGAGGATAGCAACAGCCGAGGCTACATTCAGAGACTCGCCCTGACCACCTTCTCCCTTGGGGATCGTAATGCGCATATTCGCTTCGGCTAAAAGGTGTTGCGAAAGTCCCTTCCCTTCGTTGCCGAATAGGAGTAGTGTAGGCATACGAAACTGCGCCGAGACAATGGGGATACCGTCTAAACAAGTTGCTACCACTTGTAATTGGGCAGGGGCATGGCTACAAACCTCGTCATAGTTTGTATAGACCACAGGTATATATCCAACCGCGCCCATAGTAGCTTGTAATACCTTATTATTGTAAAGGCTTACCGTATCCTCCGAACAAAGTATTTGTTTAACACCAAACCACGCTGCAGTGCGGATAATAGTTCCTAGATTGCCTGGATCTTGTATACTTTCGAGGAAAAGGGAACACCCCGTATCAAGTGGTAGCATTGTGGCATAGACGCGTGGAAAGACCGCCAATACAGTTGGTGCTGTTTCTAGGTTTGTAATGCGTCCCATTTCTTGACGACTAATTTGTACAGCGTTCTGAAGTATTTCGTATTCGTTTTGTACCTCGGCACACATATAGAGTCGTTCTGGGAGGAAGCCTGCCCGCAACAGTTCTTGTATCATGCGAGAGCCTTCTGCTACAAACTTGTTTTCTTTCTTTGCAAAGTGTCCTGAATGTAGCGAACGTACATACTTTATTTCGGCTTGCGTCAACATTTTATTTCCCCATAGTCAAAACGAAAATAGTAACTTTGCCCTAAACGCAATCCTAGCCAACTTTTGCCTACATAATGTTCAACAGGAACGGTGTTTTACGTCTCTCGGCTGAGATTGTGCTCCCCGCATTACTTTTGCTCCTTGTTGGGTGTTCTACCCTCAAGCACGTCCCCGAAGGGAGTCGGCTTTTAGAAAAAGCAAGCATTGAGGCTACTGATTCGTATACGGACATTGATGAGGACGAATTGAGTCGCTATATCCGTCAACAGCCCAACACCAAACTTTTTGGCATTTACCGTTTCAATTTGTGGCTTTACAATCTTGGCAAAGAGGGGAAAGAAACGGGGATAAGTGGCTGGTTGCATCGTATAGGTGAGGCACCTGTATTTTATAGCGAAGAGCTCACCCAGCGCACTGCTCAGAACATGAGTATTTATCTTAATAGTCGTGGTTTTTACCATGCAAAAGTAGACTACCAGACGAAGGATGTGGGCAAAAAGAAACGACGTGTGAAATACCTAATTTCCTACAACCGACCTACTGAAATAGATAGCATACGTGCCGAAATTCGCGATACGGCTATTGCACGCCTTTACGAGCAAAACCGCGAGTCTACTCTATTACAGAAGGGAGGGCGCTTAGATTCTAAAACGCTAGAAGGGGAGAGAACTCGCCTAGAACGTATTTTCCGCAATCAAGGCTTTTATAATTTTTCTGCTGAGCAGATGGGATACCGTGTAGATACTATTGGTATGCCTTACAAAGCGAGACTTACACTTCGCCTCCCGAATGATACGACGAACTTGGCGCATAGCAGCATCTTTCGCCGCTATGTGTTAGATACCATCCGTCTCTTCACAAAATACGACCCTTTACAGCCTTATACTGGTCATGTGCAGCAGCTTTCGCATCGTGTACATGACGGACTTTATTTCTACTACGATAAGCATGCAGGGATAAGGCTCCCTATTCTCGCGCCACTTCTTCTTATTAGGCAGGATTCGCTTCTTCGCATATCGCAGGTGAACAAATCACAACAAAATTTATTCGGTCTTGGCCTCTATCAAACGGTCTCATTCAATTTTCGTGAATCGTCTAACCCGCTTCGTGCGTATGGGGCGGATTCTGTGCCTCATTTTTACCCAATTAACTGCGATGTGCGTCTTACGCGACTCAAGCTACAGGGCTACCAGCTCGAAGGAATGCTTACCACCTCTGGTTCGCTTGGTACGGAAGGAAGCTTTACCTATCGACATCGCAATTTGTTTAATGGTGCGGAACAATTAGAAATACAACTCCGAGCGCAGGCGGAAGCTGTTTTAAGAAAAACGGCGATAGGCTTCAAGACAGCCTTAGAGATTGGTTTGCATACTTCTCTCACGTTTCCGCGTTTTTTATTACCTCTTAAGGGGAACAAATTTGTGCGTCGCTATTCGCCTACTACGCGTTTCTTGGTTTCATACAATTTCCAGCGCCGTCCATACTACCGCCGTACGGTAGCTTCAGGTTTTGTTTCTTACAACTGGAAGGGGAGTGCCACTACTTCACACTCTATTGTTCCGCTTGAGATAGATATCGTTAAAATCTTTGCGATTGATGGTGCTTTTGCCGAACGAATACGGCAAACCTACCTCGCCAATTCGTACATCAGCCAGTTTATTTCTTTGCTTAGCTACAGTTTCTCCTATGCTAGCAATACTCCCAATGCTCGTTTTTCTACGACACTATTTAAGCTGAATTTGGAGAGTGCGGGTAATCTGCTCCGTTATTCAAGTCAATGGCTTAAACGACCTCAAACGAACGGCATATATAACGTCTTTGATCTCCCTTTTGCACAGTACATCAAAGGCGATGTAAATTATTCAGTACTCTTTCGCACAAACCGCTATGTGTCGTTGGCAAGCCGTGTTTTCGTAGGCTTAGGGTATCCGTATGGCAACTCGCAAGCATTACCTTTTGAGAAACGTTACTACGAAGGTGGAGCAAATGGCGTACGTGCATGGCATGCTCGCGACCTCGGCCCTGGCTCGTTTCAAGAACAACGATTTAGTTTCCCTAACCAAACGGGCGACCTTAAATTAGAGTTCAACTTCGAATATCGGACATGGCTTTTCTGGAAATTTGAAACGGCTCTCTTCCTTGATATGGGAAATATTTGGGCAATAAAACGAGCAGACGAACGACCTGGAGCCGTCTTTGAATGGGATCGTTTTTACAAGGAGATAGCTATGGGCTATGGGCTCGGATTGCGCCTAAATTTAGGTTTCTTTCTGATCCGTTTGGACATGGGCGTAAAACTTCACGATCCCGCTATTTCGCAGGATCCTAACGTGAAGTCTTACCATTGGATTCCGTTTGAACGCGACTACCAAGCTGGCGATATGGTATTGCACTTCGGAGTAGGTTACCCATTCTAATAATAAAAGACAAGGAGGTCTCATTCTCGTGTAATACGCTTATTCTTCGTATCTCCCACATGCGTATTTCTGAAGCTCATGCGTTGTTGTAAGCTGATTGATTTTCACTTGAATTTTGGCTTGAATTCAGCGGGTAAAAAAAAGCGTCCCTGCACAATTGCAAGAACGCCTTTCTGTGAGAACCGATCTGTTTATTTCACCATCTTGTAAGCAAAGCGCGAACTCTCATTTTCGATAACAACAAGATAAACCCCTGCGGGGACACGGGAGGTGTCTATGGTTATCTCTGTTGCCCCATTGGTAGGATAAGACAATAGCATATTACCAATGGCATTTACTAACGAGACACGAATTCCTCCCCTAAGTCCTCTAAAAGAAATAGAGTTAGAAAAAGGATTAGGGAAGATCTCTAAATTACCCATTGGTGTAGTATAAATTGCAGTACCTTCACCATTATTTCCGCCCGTTTTCTTTAAGCCTAATTCAAATTCTAGCTTTTTTACTTGCTCTACTTCAGTAAAATCGTAGGCAGGTGCATAAATAGTCCCTTCGTCGTCTCTTGCCGAGGAAGAATTGATGTACTTCAGATAGTCATTTGTTTCTGTTTTCCCATCAAGTCTTGTTTCTACGGACTGCGCTTTTACAATACGATATCCTTCTTTGAGTTTGAAAGCATAATAGAGTCTGTCGCCATAGGGTAACTGATAAGGTAGCATACCTTCTGCTGCAACTACTCCCAGCATCTTTTCATCTGAACTCTTTTCAGCTGCCGTTACCAAGATCAACTTGGCACTCTCAAGAGCTTCTTTGTTATCAACCTTAAAATCTAGTTCTACATATTTCTCAAATTCCGAGGTTATGCTGATAGCCTTTGTACCAACGACAAATACCTCTTTCATTGATTGAAAGCTCGCAACTTTCCCATTGCGTAGATGACAGTTGCGGTAGCTAGGGTCATTTACTTTTATTTCATTCCCCTTTGGTGACAGAATAGGCTTCCCATCCTTATCTTTCTTTATGTAAGATAAGCCCTGCACCTTGACATAATGCAGTGTATAACCTTCGTCGGGTTTCACCTCAATAGAGACTTCTGTCCCCTCTGGCAAATCCATTTTTACGCCCTCTTCCAGCACCTTCTCCCCCGCCTTCACGATTAACTTCCCATGATCGCCATTTACATATTTTACTGGAGCACCTCCTGCTTCCAGTGCTTTCCCCATGCATAATGCAATAATGATAGTACCCCAAACTGCGTTTTTCAAAAGCATAGCACAACTCCCTAAAAATTTAAGTTATCTGTTCTGATACCAAGAACTAGACAACTAAGTTAGGCTTTTTTACGAAAAAATCTGCTACGGGCAATACTTGGTGTTCCTATAATTGGGTATCCGTATGGCATTTTAATTTCCGCAACATGTTTATGGTACGGGGCTTTGTCGTGGTCTTTCTCCCTTTTTTCTGTACATTAGTGTGTGAAATATTAGCCACTTAAGACTATGAACACGCGTAAACGGGTGCTCCCTATCGGAGGACAAGATTTTAGCGATCTCCGCCGAAACGGTTTTATTTATGTTGATAAAACCCACTTCGTTGCTGATTTAGTCAGTGCCAGCAAATATTATTTTCTTTCTCGCCCCCGTCGCTTTGGTAAGAGCCTTTTCCTCTCTACGCTAAAAGCCTATTTTGAAGGGAAAAAAGAGAGTTTTGAAG